>QIDN01000176.1 GCA_003229345.1 Nitrospirota bacterium
CAGACATCGCAGGGACAGCATAGGCTGGGGATACCGGTCGAGGTGCCGGTTCCCAAAAATAGAATTCGCATGGTTATTGTTAATGCTTGATATCGCACGCCACACCCGCCGCTGAACAGGGATTGGATTCAAACTGAATCGTGGAATGCGTAATGTTAAATTTATCCCTCAACAGGGATTCAATATCTTTCAAGATGGTTTCCATCTGGTTGACTTTCTGATCATTCACCAGCGCGTGAGTGCTCAAGGCATATATATTGGAACAGATCGACCAGACATGCAGTTCATGAATGTCCTTGATTGCGGGAATGGACGTTAATTCTTTTTCCACTTCCTGGATGGAAATCCCCTTGGGAACGCCTTCCAGTAAAATATGAAAGGCATCGCGGATGATGGACTGGGCTCCCCAGATCAACACCAGTGCCACCACTGCCGCGATGATCGAGTCCAGTGCGTACCACTGGGTCATCCACATGGCCACTCCGCCAAGAATCACTGCGACGGACGCCAGGGTATCTCCGATCACATGATAAAAAGCTCCCTTCAGGTTCAGGTCGTGTTGATGGGCATTGTGGACCCGGTCTCTCAGGAAATAAAGGACACATAGATTGGTCGCCAGGCCGACAAGGGCGACGGAGATTACCATCAGGCTATGCACCTCCTGCGGATGAGTGAAACGGCGGTAGGACTCCCACAGGATTCCCAGGGCCATCAGGAGCAACAGGATGCCATTAGCCAGCGCCGCCAGAATCTCCACCCGGTGATACCCGAAGGTTTTGGTGCGGGTCGAAGGTTGGGCGGCGATGGTGAGGGCCATCAGACTCAGGCTGAGTGCGAAGGCGTCTGTCAGCATGTGTGCGGCGTCGCTCAACAAGGCCAGGCTGTGAGCCATGATTCCGCCGGCGACTTCCACGCACATAACGAAAAATACCAGTATCAGTGCGATTTTGAGTCTTTTTTGGATGCTGGGGGATTTCATTTTTTTGCAACCCTGACTGGGATGGGACATCTAAAGAGGCAATGTCGAGTTCCGTCAATCAAAATACCTTTGTTTATCATTCTATGTGCCCCCCGAGGGGCTGTCAAGAAACTCATCGATATTCTCCAGTTCGGTCTTAAAGGCTCAGGAGGGGCATTATCTGTGCTGTCGAGGCTTGGGTTTTTTCATTGAAACAAGGGTTTGAACGTACCGGAAGATTTGTGTTAAATTGTACCCCTTCTTTTTCATTTGAAACATTGATCACCTTAGAGGAGTTGAAAATATGGCGACATTAGTTGCGAAACCTGCCCCTGACTTCAAGGCGCAGGCTGTTATGCCGGACGGAAGTTTCAAGGAAATCCAGCTGTCCGACTATAAGGGAAAGTACGTCATTTTGTTCTTTTATCCATTGGATTTTACATTTGTCTGCCCGACGGAGATTATCGCGTTCAGCACTCAAATCGAAGATTTTAAAAAACGCAATACGGAAGTGCTTGGTGTTTCCGTCGACAGTCATTTTTCCCACCTGGCCTGGCGTAATACGGATCGCAAAGTGGGCGGGCTGGGCCAGATCGATTATGCTCTGGTAGCTGATCTGGATAAAAAAATCAGCGCGGATTACGGGGTGCTGGCGGACGGCGGAATCGCTTTCCGCGGCCTGTTCTTGATCGATAAAGATGGGATTGTCCAACACACGTTGGTCAACAACCTGCCGCTGGGACGCAATATTGATGAAGCAGTCCGCATGGTGGATGCACTTCAGCACCATGAAAATAATGGAGAAGTCTGTCCGGCAAACTGGAAGAAAGGCGACGATGCCATGAAACCGGGGCCGAAGGAATCCCAAGCCTATTTCAGTACCCATAATTAATCATTAATTCACCCCCTCCGGACAGGAGTGGCGGCGGTTCGCTGTTAGGCGGAGACCCGGAAAGTCTCCGCCTTTTTTTCTTATGATTCTTATTACTAATGACGATGGTTTTTACGCCAAAGGAATCCAAGCTCTGCGGGCAGGGTTGGCCGAAGTGGCAGATGTCCTGGTGGTGGCTCCCGAATCCGAGCAAAGCGCGGTTGGTCATGCCATCACCCTGTCCAGTCCTCTGAAGGTCCGTAAAGTGGAGGAGGGTGGCGAGTTGATCGGGTATGCGGTCAACGGCACCCCGGCCGATTGCGTTAAAATCGCCGTCACTGAACTGCTCGACACGCCTCCCGAACTGGTGGTCTCCGGGGTCAACCAGGGGGGGAATCTGGGTACCTGCGCCATTTATTCAGGCACGGTATCGGCGGCGACGGAAGCGGCCATTATGGGTTTGCCCGCCATCGCAGTGTCCCTCAATTCATTCGAGTTTCTGGATTTTTCTCCCGCAGTCGACTTTATCAAAAAGTTGTACCCCATCGTTCTTTCAAAGGGGTTGCCTGAAGGCGTGTCTCTGAACGTCAACGTACCGGCCATTCCCAGAGATCAAATCAAAGGTGCGGTGGTGACTCGCCAGGGAAAATCGCGTGTCATTGAGAC
>QIDN01000081.1 GCA_003229345.1 Nitrospirota bacterium
GGGATGATCTTGGGCTGATTTTTTCGAGTCCACGATTCGGGGTCTGCAAAAGTATTCTCTTCGTATTCCCTGCGTCGCCGGAAAAACCATTCCCAGGCCTCCTGGTGCTGGGGAGAGTCAGCGGTGAAGTTGGGATAAGTGACTTCTTCAATGAACACGCATTCAATAGGAAATTCCCGGTTCAGCCGATTGATAAAATATCGGTGATTCAGGTCCGGTCCGGTGATCAGCGCAATTTTGGATTTCATATGAAATTTTCGAATCGTCTTATTCAAACGCACTGACAATCGTGTGCGCGAACTCTGCGGCGGCTTCCGGCCCCGAGGCGGTAATGATTTTCCCGTCTTGAATGACCGGGGAATTGGCGCGTGTCAGGCCAGCTTTCTCCAGCTCCGATAGAAATATTTCATCCTCCGGCCCCGCCGCTTCGCAGGACAAAAGAGAAGCTCGGGCTAAAACAGCCACACCCAATCCAATGGCACCGATCACCCGCTCCGCACGAAAATGATCCGTCAGGATTTGGGGGAGGATAGTGTCATCCCATAACGATTTCGGAGCGCCTTTGCCTCCCATAACGATGACAGCATCATATTTTCCGGAAACGCCTTGCTGTTTGTCCCAATCGACCAGTACACCGTCGGGAGTAAACCGAGTCTTGCTCATGCCCACCGCCACCTGACCCGACTTGGACAGAACGAGAATTCGCGAACCGGCGGTCTTCAATACCTCAAGCGTATCAAACAACTCCTGCTCCTGAAACTGGCTTTTAGGGATAACAATCAGGATGTTTTTAGATTGAAGGTTCACCATCATCATGTAAGGGAGGGTTTTATTGTTCCGATGGATAGTTCTGTTGCCAGGCTTCAAATCCGCCGATCATGCTGTGAACGTCCTTGAACCCTTTGGACATCAAGTATCCCGCGGCTCCCTGGCTGGAAATGCCATGGTAGCAACACACGATCAGGGTTTTTTGCTTGTCCAGTGAGTCGGTCAATTGCTCCACGTTTTGCTCGTTCAAGGGGAGGGCGGTCGGGATATGGCCCATCGCGAACGACGCCGGGTCGCGAATATCGATAATCGTTGCCGACCCCTCTGCAAGAAATTCATTCACTTTATGGATATCGATCTGGCTGATATTCGGCATAGAAGTTTCTCCGTGCTCTGGAATTCGGGGTTTGCCGCTGTTTTTTAGATGTTCCGGGTCCGGAAAAGGTCCCGGAAAAGCAGAATAAATCGAAGAAATGGTAAATTCAAAGCTCCATGGATATCAAATTTTGATATGATTGCAAGCCTCAATCTGAATTTAGGGCACTATTTAAAATAAATCAAAAATGGCCGGTTCGTCAATGCGATCCGGTGGTAATAGATCAAGGAGAAAAAGGGGTATGGCAAACGAACAGCAGGTGGAGTTGATAAAAAAAGGGCCGGAAGCCTGGAACCAATGGCGCGAAGAAAATCCGGATGAATCGATCGATCTTTCCGAGGCCGACCTCCGGGGACTTGCTCTCGCCAAGGCCAATCTCAAAGGAGCCAATCTTAAGTTGGCCAAATTGCAGTTTTCCAATCTAGCCGGAGCCTCACTGGAAGGCGCCAACCTGGAACAAGCACGATTGCAGGAGGTGAACCTGCAAGGCGCACAGCTCGAAAATGCCAACCTTAAAAAATGCAATCTCATGGAGTCCAACCTGCAAAGCACCAATCTGCAAAACGCGGATGTACAGTCGGCGCAGTTCAATGAGGATGTCATGTTCGGCCAAACCAATCTCAGAGGCGCCAATTTGCTAGATGCTTCGGGTCTGAGCGTGATGCAGATTCAAACCTCCCTGGTGGATAAGGATACCCAGCTCCCCGAGTACCTCAGCGACGACATGGAGGACGAAGATTTCATCAATAGTATGATTTGATCGGGTCCCCGGTGTTTTCTAACCCCGCCTTTCTGAATAACTTTCCCCGTCCGGGGCGTCCGGCTTTGTAGAATTTCGGGCGAAATCCCAATTTAGCCTTTATACTTGAATGAACGGGGGATTCCCCTTTTTAACAAAACGTTACAGGAAGGTAGGACGATGAGTTATATTCACAAAAGTTTGCTGGACGGCGAGGAAATCCTCTATCTGACCCGGCGTCATAAAATTATTTTCACCTATCCGGTACTCTGGTTGCTCCTGTCAGCCGTTCTTTTCGGGGCTAAGTATTTCTTTGTGTTTAAGCCGGAAATCAATTATGCCCTTATGATTTTTAGCGGAATCTTTCTGGCGGTGGCTCTCATCCATGCTCTGGTGATATGGGTCAATTATCTTTCCGCCGAGTTTGGGATCACCAACCAGCGCGTGATTGTCAAGGAAGGTTTCCTGAAACGAAAAACCATCGAAGTGTTTTTGAGAAGTGTGGAAAGCGTGCAGGTGGACCAGACCCTCTGGGGCCGGCTATTGAATTTCGGCACCGTCATCGTCTCAGGCACCGGAGGCGTGACCGATCCCCTCAACATGATCCG
>QIDN01000067.1 GCA_003229345.1 Nitrospirota bacterium
TTTCAACTGATGGCAGGCGTCGGATTTGATATCAGCCCCAGAGCCACTTTGACTTTCGGGTACCGCTATTTCACCACCGCAGACCCCAGTTTTTTTACCGCTTTTGGACCCTTAGAAATGGATTACACCAGCCACGATTTCCTGTTCGGCGCCAGCTTCCGGTTTTAAGAGGGGGCCCTTCACTGCGAGGGGCTTTTCCGCTGGAACCGACCCTCTAGCGAGGGAAGCAACTGGCTGAGCGGAGTACCTCCGCAGGTAACTTTAAAACCCCCGCTGGCTAAAGTAACTTATTGAACGCGCGATAAAGCCTCAGCAAAATCGGTTCCAGCGTCACGCTGGGCGGCGATACGCCGGCCCTCCAGAGGCGGATCACATTCCGCCCGGTTTATTCCCATCTTCCATTGAATTTCCGCAAAAAGGGCCTATATTTTTTTCATAGGTTGTAAACCCGTGGGTTTCCCTGCCCAGGCAGGGGTGGAAGCCCAGCCTTGCCGTCCCAACTAAAACAATCGACCGCGGAGGCCCGTTTCATCCGGGCCCTGCCAGGCGGTCTTATACTGAAAAGGGGGTTACCCATGAACCGGTTGATGTTCAAGATGCCGCTCCTTGTTGCCGTAACCACTATCCTTCTGTTTCACCCCTCTCTTGTTCGATCCAACCACTCGGAGGACCATGCCGGAATCTCCGCCCGGCGTGCGGCGGACTATGTCCACGGTGTCATTGAAGCCGGCCGCACCACCTATTCCCAGGCTATTGTGGACCGTCTCGGCAAATCTGATTCTCTTAGAACCACCGAGAATTGGAAACGAGAAAACACCCTTCCCCTGCCGGCCCAATTTTTGATGATGTCTTCCCGCATGTCGAATCAACGCGGGATCGGAATGCGTTACCGATTGATGAGTCTGTGGCCCATCAATCCCAAAAATGCTCCACCCTCCCAAACGGAGCAACGCGGTTTGAAACAGGTGGCGAAAAACCCCGGCCAACCCTTTACCTGGGTCGTCCAGAAAAACGGCGTCTGGTTTTACGAAGCCATCTACCCGGACAAAGCCGTGGCCGAATCCTGCGTCTCCTGCCACAACCATCACCCGAAAAGCCCCAAAACCGATTTCAAAATTGGGGACGTCATGGGCGGAATCGTGATCGATCTTCCCCTAGGCAGACGATTCAATAAAAAACCGAGCGACAAATTTCTGTTTCCTCCGGAAGTGGTAGCGGACTATGTCCATTCCATCCTGGAGTCGAATCGGGCCGTCTATGCCAAGCATATTGTAAATCGGCTCGAAAGCAGAGGGGTTATGTCCGCCAGCGAACATTGGGAGCAAGACCATACCCTGATGCTCCCGGTGCAGTTTTTTATAAACACTTGCCGCCTGATCCGGGAAAAGGGGCTGGGCCTTGACTTTCAGTTGATCAGCCTTTGGCCCATCAATATGAAAAATAGCCCGGGTAATCAGTTTGAGAGGATGGGACTGGAAACGGTGGATTACCATCCCATCCGACCCTATACCGGCTGGGTCAAGGTGGGACATAAACGGTTTTTTCAATCGATTTATGCGGATTTGGCGGTCTCACCGGCTTGCGTCGAATGCCATAACGCCCATCCGAAAAGCCCCAAACGGGATTTTAAATTGCTGGATGTCATGGGGGGAATCGTAGTCACTCTACCTATCCCCTAAAAACAAAAAAACCCAGGAGCCTAAGCTCCTGGGTTTTTTCTAAAACCGCCTGTCGAGGGGGGATCAGGCGGTTTGTTCTTCAAGACGTCTTAACAGTCCTTTAAATGATTCCTGCCGGATTACTTTTGTAAACTGGAAACGGTAATTGCGGACCATGCTGACTCCCTGCACCAGGAAATCATACACCCGCCACTCTTTACCGGTCCGCTTCAACTTGTAATAAATAGCAATCGTCCGGTCCGAGCTCACAATGTTGGTCTTGATGAAGGCGTAGTCGCCCTTGACCCGCTCGCTCAGAAAATGCACCTTGCCACCCTGGAAATTTTCGATCATGTGCATATACGATTTTTCCAGAAGCTTTTTGAACAAACGAGTAAACTCTGCCTGTTCTTTCCGGGAACGGTTACTCCAAACATTATCCAGAGTATGCATGGCCATCTGCCGAAAATCGAACCGTTGCCCGATCACCTTGCGCAGAGCCAGCCTGCGCGACCGAACATCCTTCTGCATATTCCCGTCGGTCACAATTTCCAGAACCTGATCGACGGTCATTTTCAAATCGGTCGCGGCTTCGGAAAACCCGAAACCCGTCGTGCCCACTGCCGCTACTTTAATCGGTTCGGATTTGGAAATTTTTTTCTGAGGGGTGTCCACTTTGGACGCTACCGCATTTTTGGATAAGCTCAGGGAAGGTGCGATCAACAGGAAAGAAAACGCAACGCCTACTAATAAATACAATTTTCGGTTACTTTTCATCAAATACTTCCTCCTCACTGCTATGTCCTTTATCTCTTGCACT
>QIDN01000426.1 GCA_003229345.1 Nitrospirota bacterium
CTGACCCCGATATCCTCGTTACCTATGGCGTCAAAGCGGATGTATGGACTCAAACTTACTCGTTGGCCCTGGAATGGCAACGAGAGGATTGGGATTCTCTGCCAGCCGGGGAATCTGAAGGAAACCGCATCGTCTTATCAGTGAAATACAATATGTAGGTAATGAGCGATGCGGTTAGACCATTAGAACATTAGAAATTAGATCATTAGACTTTGGAAAATGGAGATTGGAAATTCGAGATTCGAATGGCCGGGGTTTTGGGTGTAATCATTCGCCTTCGCAACCCCCTTGAGCTTCGCTTCGTGATTCACCAAAACCCTGACCTGATTTGCATCCTGGAACCTGGAACTTGCCGTTCGATCCCGCCTGGGGCGGGACTCACAGCCCAGAGCCTGCCGAAGGGCGGCCCCCTGCGATAAAGTCGCCTCCAGGCAAAAGATGTTGCGTATTTATTTGCTTTGTAGCAAATAAATTGTCATGAATTTCCACTGGATGGAGATACTGGACAGGCTTTATTTCTCCTTCCGAATCAACCCCTACAGCCACACCGCGGTCCGATCCCTGAAAAAGGCACCCAAGGCGTATCTATGGGAATATTAGGCTGTCATGGAGAAAGGGACCGTTTCGAAAATATGTCGACGCCGATGCAATAGAATCGAAATTAGGATTGCAATCCTAATATAAATAGAATAATATGGAATGCAATCCCAACTGAAAGGCTTTTCATGGAAAATCTTTATCGGCTCAGTCAGACTCAGTTAGAGGTTTTTAATAGACCCTACAAACGATATTTACTGCGGGAGCACAACCTGACCCGAAGATTGTGTATCATATTGGGGCAGAGGGGCATTGGCAAAACCACAGCCATGGTTCAGCATCTCCTGGATGTGGGCAGACAGGACAGACTGAGTGAAACCATCTTGTATGTTCAGGCGGATCATTTTCTCATTGGGCCCCGGAGTCTGTACGAGATCGCTGAACAGTTCGTAAATCACGGAGGTAAAACCATATGTTTTGATGAAATTCATAAATATCCACAGTGGTCCATGGAACTCAAATCCATTACCGATACCTTTGCCGGGCTCAACGTTCTGGCCTCGGGAAGCTCTGCTCTGGAAATTTATAAAGGCAGCCATGATTTGAGCCGCAGAGCCTTGCAGATTCGAATGTGGGGCATGTCCTTTCGGGAATACATCGAAATGTCTCTCGACATTTCGCTGCCTTCTTGCACCCTTGAGGATATATTAAGTGATCATGTTCGCATAGCGCACGAAATTATCGACAAACTCCGGGAGAAAAAGGTCCTGGCGCTGTTCAAGGCATATCTTAAACATGGCTATTATCCATTCTATTTCGAGGATCGGGATGAAGCCCTGTTTTATCAACTGCTTAATCAAAATCTGCATACAACCATTGAGAGCGACCTTATTGCCGTCCAGCCTGCTCTGACCGGAAACAGCATCAAAAAGATTGGGGTACTTTTGCGAGTTGTTTCAGCGACTGTCCCATTCATTCCCGATTATAATAAATTGACAAAGCTGACTGATGTCGGTGATCAGCGTACACTTAAGACCTATCTGAAATACCTGGAAGACTGCGGTTTGATCCTGGGGCTGAGTCGCTCCGGAAAGGGACTCCGTGGTTTTGAGAAGCCGGAAAAGATCTTTCTAAACAACACCAACCTGATCTATGCCTTTGCGCCGGACTCAGACATGGGAACCATCCGGGAGACTTTTTTTCTAAATATGCTCAGTACCAGGTATGTACTCAAGGCGCCGCGGCATGGAGACTTTCTGGTTGACGATACATACCTCTTTGAAGTAGGTGGCAGAAACAAGGATTTTGCTCAGATAAAGGATAGTGAAAACAGTTTTTTGGCTGTGGATGATATGGAAAAGGGGTATGGAAAAAAAATACCGCTTTGGGTCTTTGGGTTCTTATATTGATCGAAGCGGCAGACCGTGGGGCCTGTTCCCGGTACGCCGGGATTGCTGGATACGTTAAAGGCTCTTGTCCGGGAAACTGCTATTTTCTACTGTAAATAAATTCACTTGAAATCGAGTGAAAAACATTGTAAATTCAACGCGTTATGAGTCAGACTTTAGTGTTTCTTTGAAGTATTGGCCAATAACAAAGTCAGGGGGGCAAGTATAGGAACTGCTCAAAAGAAAATCGGTGTCTGAGCGCAGCCACTTAGCCTTGCGTAACAAGCATATTAACGGGTCAAGGGGGTTTCATGAAACACAGGCTTGTTGCAATTGCCATCCTGATGATTTTTCTTTCCGTTCCCGCGACAAACGGGAATACCGAAAGTGTATTTCCCTCCGCTTTCCCCGCTGCCGGTCCCGCTGTATCTTCAACCCCCGGTGTAGCTGCCATTCCATACATCTCCCAAATTCCCCCGGATCTTCATGCTGTTGAAGGTCAGCAGATACAGGGCGTTCGTACCAAGCTTGAAACTCCC
>QIDN01000465.1 GCA_003229345.1 Nitrospirota bacterium
CTGTCCAGGGAATGTTTCATGGCCGGGTTTTCTTTGATAATGGCGCTGGCGCCCCAAATCTTGACCAGGTGATCGCAGGCTTGTTGCGCGGCCAGAGAAGCTTTCAGCTTCGCCGCGTTGGAAGCAATCACATAATCCCTTAATAATTCCCGATTATCAGGATTCGCATCGAATTGAGTTTTCAGCCAAGCGGCATGAAAGGTCATATCCCTGGCCGCATGGATCTCCATGGACATCTCCGCCACCCGTGCCTTGGTCCGGTCCAATTCTATCAGATACTGGTCACCCAACTTTTTTCCTTCGACTGCGACTTCTAAATATTCATCAAACGCCCTTTGCGCCAAACCCGTTGCCAGAGCGGCAATGGTAATCCTTCCCGAATTCAACATTCGGATGGCATAGGGCGCTCCACAACCTATTTCCCCCACCAGATTTTCCTGCGGAACTTCGACATCATCCAGGATCAGTTCTCCCAGGGACGAGTTTTCGACGGTCCTTTTCTCAAACACCTGTCCGACTTTAAAGCCGGGAGTCCCCTTTTCAACAAGAAACATAGAAATACCAAGATCATCTTCCGCTGGTTCAGAGGTTCGGGCAAAAACAGCAAACACGTCCGCCGTCTCCACATTAGTAATGAACATCTTCCCGCCGGTGATCCGGTAACCACTTCCGTTTTTCAATGGAACCGCCCGCGTGATCATTTCTTTCATAATGTTGGAACCCGCCGCAGACCCTTCCGTAAGAGCAAACCCGGCGAGTTTTTCACCCGCAATCAGCTCTCGCAGGATGGATTCTCCATATACGGACAATCGCCCGGCCTCAAAATTGAAACGCAACCCTTCCGCCACCGTATTGGAAATCGCATACCGGACTCCGACACTGGGAGAGGCCTTGCCCAGAGTTTCGAGACAAGCCATAAATACGGGATAAGGGATTCCCAAACCGCCCAGTTGTTCAGAAAAGGCCATGCTGGGAAGTCCAAAATCCGTAATTTGACGATACACCGCATCCGGTATCTTTTCATTCTTCTTTGTCTGAGCAATAATGGTTTCCAAAGCCTGTTGGTCATATTTTCCTGACTGTTTCAATTGAAATGCCACGCTTTTAAGCGAATCCTGCGCTCGCTCCATTTCCGTTTTTTTCTCTGCGGGCAGGACCTTGCCCTCCACGAGTTGGCCGAAGGTTTGGAGCATTTCCTGAAACGATTCGTGTTGGATGTCGCCGCCAAACATCATCCGAATCTGATGGATTTGGCCGCTGGTGATATAACTCATCCGTTCACCTCTTCACTGTTTCAAATATTTTAACAACTGTTTGTTGACTTCCTGGGGCTTGTTGTCCACCCACAGGTAGAACCCGGCACCGGTTTTATTGCCCAACAACCCGGCCTCCACCATTTGGGTCAGTAACGAAGCCGGTTTGAACCGATCTCCCAACTCGTCTTCAATGACGGAAAGAATATGATGGGTCGTATCGTTTCCTATGACATCCGATAAAGCCAAGGGCCCCAGGGGATGATTCAAACAGTATTTCGCGCCGTTATCCACATCCTCGACGGTGGAAGTTCCCTCTTCCACGACATGAATCGCTTCATTGATCAGAGGCATGAGAATTCGATTGATGACAAACCCGGCCTTGTCCGAGGAATACACCGGTCGTTTGGAAAGTTGTTCCGCCAACTGCCTGGTTTTTTGATAAGTTTTTTCCGAAGTCTTCAATCCTTTGATGATTTCGACTCCCGGCATCAAGGGAACGGGATTCATAAAATGCATGCCGATGACATTTTCCGGATGACGGGTGACGGAAGCCAGTTCGGTAATCGGGATGGAAGACGTGTTGGAAGCCAGCACTGCGGAGGAACCGCACAACTGATCCAGTTTTTGAAAGAGGGCTTTTTTCGGCCCGCGTTCCTCGATGATTGCTTCGACCACAAAAAATGAATCCGCCACTCCGTCCAAATCATTGGCAACGGAAATTTTTTCACCCGCGCTTTGGGCCAGCTCTTTTTCAAGCTCTCCCTTATCCACAAGTTTTTGAAAACTTTTTTGGATAACTTCCAGGCCCTTTGCCGCCGCGCCCTCAACGCTATCATACAAAACCACCTGGAAACCTGCCTGAGCCGCCACCTGTGCGATACCCCGGCCCATGGTTCCGGCGCCGACCACTGCGATTTTCTGATCGTCCATGTTCAAGCTTCCCTTTAAATTTTGTAACGATTGCTGGGGATATACCCTTCCGGAAAATTCTGGCCCAGGGTTCCGCTTGGCACCCACATGACATCGCTGGCGGAGGCCCGAGGCGCTTTCCGGAACACCGGTCTCAATTCATCCCCCTTGACCAATGTGTTGTAATCTTCGAGGCTCACCATGCCAGCAGTCAACGTGCCCAACTCAATCCCTTCGGGAAGGACTGCCTTGATCCAGGCGACCGTCACCGGTAGTTGATCCATAAAACTGAT
>QIDN01000420.1 GCA_003229345.1 Nitrospirota bacterium
GATGCAGTAGGAGAACATCACGGCAGTTTGGGCCCTCTCCAGTCCGACAAACGGCGGGAAGCGTTTGATGTCTTTTACCTTGGAATCGGACCCCACCATATTCGACTGACCGGCGAAGATAAAGACACGCAAGGTCGTTCTATCTTCCGCCTTGGCAGCGGCGATGAGGAGAAGAAGAGGGATCGCGACACATGTGCAGGCGTTTCGGATCGTGTTCATCACGCTTGTGTTTCTCCGCTTGACTATCTCGTGTCTGACGAGTTTTGAGACAAGGGTTCCTTGGGGCCAAAGTACAAGATTACGCTCCCTTCGTCATTCGTTTTGATTCTATCTCCGCGACCCACCGAAGCTAACCTATTCTTCCGCCGCTTGTCGTGTGGCGATGGGTACATACCCTGCCTCCAAGCCCGGCGGCGGGGTCACAATCAGAGCCGGGACAATATCCGCCAGTTTTCCAATCGCCGGTGGCGTCAGGTAGTCGCGGTTTTTTGTCCAGTTCCGGTGGAGTTTTTCCACCCGCGTCTGCAGGCTCTCCCGCTCTTTATCCGTTAAATCGGCGTTGAGCAACGCAGGCTGGTCGGCGAATCGATACCAATAGTACGTCACCGTGCTACCGTCCCCCGGATGCGTCTGGAAAGGCCCTGCCACGGGGCCAGGCTTCTTCCAGCAACTGTCCGCATCGTCGGGCGTGACGTAGGGCTTGGCGTGATCCTCGATGGGCCGAGTAAAGCGAACCTCGGTCAGTCCTGTTTCAGCAGGAACGTCTTCGGGGCGCACCACCACCCACCGCGCCTTTCTTTTATCATTCACCAGGCGAAAGTATTCGGGGAGCGTCACCAGTGGGCCATCCTTGGTATCTTTTCTCGTAACCAGTTGGTCATTCCACCGGAACCCGAAGGTACTTGGATCAGGCGCCATGGGAGTCGCAAAAGAATTCCATGCAAGAGGCACCTTTTGTTCCCTGGGGACAGGGGGCTTATAGATCTTCCAGGTTGCCCCGCCTCGTCCGGGGAAGCTGTGCGTACGGGCTCCCAGGGGGTCGATGGCACCGCTGGCCGGGGCCCCGCCTTCAAACCAGACCTTCACGGCATCCCAGAGCGCTTTCTTGCTGTAGGAGGTAACGCGGTGCACGACCGCCGAATCGCCTTCCGGTCCTCGGGGGAACGAGGTTGGGGCTATTCGGCCGTAGGTCTGACCCTTCTCGTCAATGGACTGGACGCTGGGGACATACTGGGTTTCCATCTGCAAAGCCCTATTGGGATGGGAGGGACGGGTATCCAGAAACATTCCACCCAGGCGAGGGTCGTCCACAGTCGCACGGGACCAGAAATAGGGGGTGAAGAAAGCAACCGGACCTTTGAAGTTTCGCGTGTTCAGAAACAAGGTCCAACAGTTATTTCCGGTGGGAACGTTTTTCCCCGCGGTGGTCGATTTGGCCGTGGTGAGCGGAAGCGGCAGGTACCCGTAGCCGAACAGTTCACCGCAGGTGCCTTGTTTCAGATTCAGGCCATCGGCGGGCCATAGCAACCAGGGACTGAGTTGCGCCACACCGTACTTGCCTTTCGGTTCATCCCAGTCCCTTCCTTTGCCAGCACCGGGGCCGTTGGCCCATGCACTGAAATTCAGGGCCACGCCGCCCATAATGAACTTCGGCGTTTCCGTGGCAAACCGCGTGTCACGCCACCAGCCCAGGCCGCCCTCGATATCGGAATACAGTTTGTCAGGCTTAGGACCGTCATACTGAGCGTGCATCCAGGTGCCGAACAGACCTGTTTGAAAACGATGCCCCGGATATTCCTGTAACAAAGGCCAGGCTGCTACATACATGGAGAACCCGGCGTTATACGTCTCTGGAACTTTCTCGTTCGGAACGAGTAGGTAACCGGCCATTTCTCCTTTCTGAATCTGATTGGGGGCGCCGATCAGGGGTGCCAGGGGCAAGACGAACACGAGGGCCAGGCAGGAAGTGCAGAATGTAAACGACCTTTTTTCCAACATAAGGGAACCTCCGGCTGAAAATCTCTTGGATTGATTGTAATGGTTGGTGTTCCAAGGTGTTAGGGCGTATCGTGCATGGATAATCAACTTCTTTCGTTGTCAATGCGTGAGTCAGACAGCTCTTCCACGAACCGTTTTGCTTCGTCGTAGGCCGTCTCCAATTGCTCCGCCAAGTTCGAGACACAATAGGTTAACAGGCGGTCGGGACGTCTTGCGGCGCATTGGCCCCTACGCCTTGAGCAACGCGTCGTCTGAAACCGGCGTCTCCATCGCCCATAAACTGCACTTTAGGCGACCAAGAAGTCGCCAAAAACGTCTTGTACTGACGAGTCACCTCGACGCCCCGGCGTTGGTAGGTGATCGACTGCATGAACCAAGTCAATAGTTCCACGCCGAGTGGACGTTTGGTGCGGAATTCCCAGTGTCCATATTTTTCCGCCAGCTTCGGCACATCGACC
>QIDN01000279.1 GCA_003229345.1 Nitrospirota bacterium
AATAAGCATCAGCTGAAGCTATGTTTTCGGCCACCCGGCGAAGAAGATCCTCTGCATTTTCCAGGGGATTTCCCTCTTCGTCTCTTTTCAGATAGCGCTTTTCAAGGACAACTGCGGCGTTTTTCGAGAACTCTACCGGTATCAGTTCTTCGGTGAAATTCAGTGACTCCTGCGCATCGGGCGGCAAAGTATCAGCACCCCTTGTTTTTTCCACCGGCATATTTGGATCCCTCTATAAGTATTTGAAAAATATCAGATTTATTAGTAATATATCCCACATGTTGTATGGATTATGAAGAATAACACAACATATGGAAATTTGGCAATGCAAATAATGGGGTTTTTTGTACTTTATTGCTAAAAAGTATCTTATCTTGCCAAAAGATGATCCAGGTGATATTTATTTGCATATTATATAGTAGATATTGATATTATCGATAGCGTCAGGAGTGTAAGTTGGAAATCATTGACTGTCGAGGACTCGCATGCCCCGGTCCCGTCATACAGGTCAAGAAAAAGATGGAGGTGCAGCCACCGGGCAGCATTTTCGCCATCGAGGTAGACTCAGAGGCGAGCCGGGAGAACGTGCGGCGTTTCGCCAAGAGCAGGGGTGCGGCTGTATCGGTAGAGGAAATTGAGGGAGACGCATTTCGACTCACGGTAACTACTGACAACGTACCCACCACCCAAAAGGAACTGTTATCACCTGTCGTTTTCGTAACCAGTGACGTTCTGGGATCGGGAGACGACAAACTGGGCGGGATCCTCATGGAAGGCTTCGTCAATACCCTCTCCGACCAGGACACAGTCCCCGACAAAATCATCTTTATGAACACGGGCATTCGTCTTGCGGTGGAAGGTTCGCCGGTACTTGGTACCCTTACCGTTCTTTCCGAAAAAGGGTGTGAGATCATGTCCTGCGGAACCTGCCTTGAGTATTTTTCGCTTAAGGAAAAACTTGCCGTCGGGGTTGTGTCTAATATGTATGATATCCAGGAAGCTCTTTTAAAAGCACCTTCGATAATTAAACCGTGATAATGAAGTTGAAGGTTGGGGATCATCTCCAAATTAGTTGTTGGAATTTAGGTAGTTATTCATATGGCCGGGTTTTTGGGTGTAATCACTCGGCTGCGCAACCCCCTTGAGCTTCGCTTCGTGATTCACCCAAAACCCCGGCCTGATTTGCATTTGTTATCCCGGGTTCCGGCCATGGTATCGGTATAAACCCTGAAGCGAAGCAATAAAGGCTTTGCGAAGGCGAAGGGGCTTTTGCCGGAACCCATTCATAATGTATTGAACACCAATTTACTGGGAGATGATCCCCAACAACTAACAACTGGATTTATAGCGGTGAAAGATGATGACTTCGTAAGAAGTCATCAACGCGCCCATTGAGGGGCGCCCAAATCAATGACTTGCACCGCATTACAATCGCGCCCGAGCATGGGCGCCCGAATCCATAATCTCAATATATAGTTATGGATTCGTGAGGGAAGGGAAAACGACGCTTTTCCCTTCCCGAGGAGCAAAAAGCCGCTCATGGACTTTTTGCGACAATAACAAAATCTTGTGAGGAAAGTGAAAATGACACTTTTCACTTTCCGCGGAGTAAAAAGCCAAGGATGGACTTTTTACGACCCTATCAAAGATGAAAAAGAGAAAAGATATCTATAAATTGACGGGCATGGTAAAGGCCGCCGGTTGAGCGGCCAAACTGGCTCCGGGGGACCTGGAGAAAATTCTTAAGCCCGTGATCGACAGCACCGTCCGGGACAGTCGACTTCTTGTGGGGATGGATACCAGCGACGATGCGGGCGTGTACCTTCTGGAAGGCAATACCGCACTGGTTCAGACCCTTGATGTCATAACGCCTGTGGTGGATGATCCAGCGGACTTCGGTTTTATTGCCGCGATCAACGCCCTTTCCGATATCTACGCCATGGGCGGTACGCCCCTGACAGCCCTTTCCCTGCTGGCTTTCGATCCCTGTGACCTTCCCCATGAGGCCGCTCAAGAGATCATGGCCGGAGCTGTGGAGGCCCTGTCCTCAAATAATTGTTCGCTCATCGGAGGACACACCCTGGAGGATCCCGAGATCAAGTTCGGGCTTGCCATTACCGGGACTGTCAATGCCGGTTCGCAAGTCACCAATTCCAGCGCTCGCGCAGGGGACATGATCTACCTGACCAAACCTCTGGGTACCGGCATAACATCCACTGGCGTCAAGGGTGATGTGGCCCCGAACGGCCTGATAGATGAATCTACAGGCTGGATGAAGACCTCCAACCGGGATGGTTCTGCCGCCATGCTCCAGAGCGGGGTCACCTCCGCGACTGATGTTACAGGTTTCGGCCTCCTCGGACACCTCTTTGAAATGTGCAGGGGATCCGAGCTCGGTGCGGTGCTGGATTTGAACTCGGTTCCGGTGATGAAAGGTATAGATGAACTGG
>QIDN01000144.1 GCA_003229345.1 Nitrospirota bacterium
GCGAACGACAGTTGACCTTTTTGCCGGGGCTGGAGGAATAACCGAGGGCTTCCGCCAGGCAGGATTTCATTGCCTGTTGGGCAATGACTTCAATTCCAACGCGATGGAAACCTTCCGCTTGAATCATCCGGATTCGCTCGCCGCATGCTGTCCGGTTGAAGACTTGAATCCCAAAACCGTTCGCAAAGAGCTGGGACTTGCGAAGGGCGAATTGGCCGCGCTTGTCGGTGGCCCCCCGTGCCAGGGGTTTTCAATAAACGCGCCCGATCGGTTTCTGGAAGACCCCAGAAATTCGATGTTTCGCCATTACCTGAGATTTCTGGATGAATTTGCTCCGGCTGTATTCATGTTCGAAAATGTGCCTGGCATGTTGTCTTTGGCGGGGGGGGACGTTTTTGAATCAATTATTGGAGAGTTTCGAAAACGTGGCTATAGGGTTTCGACGCAGATTCTTCTCGCAGCTTATTTCGGGGTGCCGCAAACGAGGTGGCGATTAATCATCCTGGGATCACGAATTGGAAGTGCGCCAGCGTTTCCAGAACCAACCCACTACTATGACTGCCGCCCAAATTTTAAAGGAGGATCAACAATAGCAAAACGATTGGTTCCCTTGGATGAGTTTCGGCTGCGGCCCGCCGTGACTCTTCGTGACGCAATTTCTGATTTGCCGCCTGTCGAGCTAGGAAAGGGAACGGAAGTTTCGAAGCACGAAGAATTGAAGGATCCTTCCAGCTACGCAAAAATGATGAGAGGAGGGGCTCGGGAACTGTATAACCATACCGCCAATGCACTCTCTAAAGTTAATTTGGAGAGGCTGTCACATATTCCCCCGGGTGGAGCATGGACCGCCATACCTATTCACCTGCTTCCAAAAGGCATGAAAAAAGCCCGGAGAAGCGACCACACAAAAAGGTATGGCAGGCCGGAGTGGAATCACCTTTCAGGCACGGTGATGACAAAGTGTGACCCGCATTGGGGGGCGGTTTTTCATCCGGAACAAGGCCGCACATTCACAGTCAGAGAGTGCGCTCGATTTCAGAGCTTTCCGGATAAATATAGGTTTCTTGGCCCACGTGTTTCCCAGTTTGAGCAAGTCGGAAATGCGGTGCCTGTGTTGATGGCACGCGCCATTGCAGAGAATTTGGCCGCATACTTGAACGATAATTTCGGTGGAAAAACTCGACCCGAGAGAGACACCCGCTCATCGCACGCATAAATTTTCGAAGCGCATTCAAATCTTTCAGTGATCGAGCCTTGACCTGAGATCCTTCTCAAACTCTGAAAGGGCCACCGGCTTTCCGGCGGTCAGGCCCCCGACCGCGCGAGTCAGAGTGGTGAAGTGAACCCCATCCCTCACAAGGCAAAAACCATCACACCGTTGTTCGAACTTCATTACAAACCAAGCGACGTCGCAGTTCGACACATCGTCAACCTCTTCCATCGGTGACAGGCTTTCCCAGAAAGCGCGGTCGATAACAACTCCCATCTTGTGGCCCCATCTGGAAATGGTGGGGACTTTTGTTTGAAGCTGCGGCATCAGACGTTTTGGACCGGAAGACCTAAAATCTGGATGTCTGTTTCCCTGTGGTGCCGGGATTCCCTCGCCTCTCCAGGATATCAGGTAAGAAAATTCGCTTTCCATCTTCGTTCCTGAAAAATACACCGCTTGGATCTCCACCGCGCACCAATCTGTCCGCTCTCCTAGCCGTCCCGACAAAACCATGTCTATTTTTCCCACAGTGGTTCCTGTCGAGTCGCCACCATGCGCGATCCCCTCCAGAAACGGCACTTCGCAGGCGACTTTGGGAAACATCTCACCGATCAATTCTTCGCCAACCCATTGGATAACAGCGCCCCCGTCGCCGAATCGACGAGGGCAAGTGGCAACCGGCTCTCCCGCAGTGGACCAAATACCATCATCGTCTTTCACGTAGGAACGAAGTGAGCAGACCCCGCCTTTTTTATTACAGCTTCCACCGCTAAACGGACAATCCATCGATTTTGGTGAGGAGACCCCAGCTAGTCGACGAACCTCTTTGCCGCTAAGCGACACAAAGTCGCGGCCGTACCACTCGGCAATGTTGTGACTTCGAGAAAGTTGTTTTTTTGGCATAAAATTGTCTTTTCAGGAAATGGCAGGCAAAACAAAATAAGCTCTCACGACGAATTTTCCAGCAGCAAAAGACGTATGAAACCACCAAACCCCTCTCGAAGAACCTTCCTTGCAGGTTCCCTAGCCGCATCGGGTGCCCTTGCCTCCCGCGGTCTAGCGACCGGGTCAGGTGCGACCGGTATGGGGAAGCTCCCCATCCAGGAATTCAGTCTGGAGGCGAAAAAGAACTACGACGACCCCTTTTGGGATGTCGAAGTTGATGTGCTGGTCACCGCCGCGGATGGCGGCGAGCGGCGTATTCCGGCGTTCTGGAGCGGCGGCAAGGGGTGGCGCTGGC
>QIDN01000207.1 GCA_003229345.1 Nitrospirota bacterium
TCCTGCACGGTGACTCCGTCCGGGTGGGCACGCACTATGGCCTCGATGGCCTGAAATCCCTCTTCAGGTATGCGCCTTGCCATTTTCGCCCTTATCTTGCGCATATAGCGTATGCGCAATTAAAGCACCTCTATGCGCAATTATCAACCTTATACGCAACAATGTTTTGCGCATATAAGGCCAATAGTGCGCAAAAGCCCCGTGCATCCTATCGGACACAAATACGGGGAAAGTATTTCTATTTCTCCTCAGGCTTCTTTTTCGTTCAGTCGGACAGCAGATCAGCGTCCAGCCTGTGGGTGAAGTCCGCACATGTCACACGTCCGGAAACAGGGGGCAGAGACGTATTCCTTGCGAGTACGTCACCGACAACTATTCCCAAGCCATCTCGTCTCTTCCTTGTAAACAAGCTAGGTTATCGAGTTGGGTACGCTGTCCGCGCAATTCGGCCGGAGCTGATCCGGAGTTGACCAGAAAAAAGCGCGTCATCTTTATCCTTACCGCCTTGCGAACAAGCTGGCCCATCGAATTAGGTCTACTGTCCCCGCAATTCCGCCAATTCCTGCCGCGGTCTACGTGGGGCACGCGTCTATGGGTGCTCGAAATATCTCCTCACTGCACCAGAGAAGAACAAATAAGCGATCGCCATAATTCCGCCAGCGACAGCAGGCAAAACTGATGACATGATGTAATCAACATCTTCCCTAAACGTCGACAGAAAAATCGGGCCTACGGAAGCAGCAATATAGCCGAAGGGGAAAAGCAAAAGTGCGGCTTTCCGCTTCATAACCATCAATACGGAAATGGTCGCCGCTGGAATGGTCGATCCAATCAAAAGGAACAACTCAGTCAAGTTGGTAGCCGCTCCATATTCGTAACGTGGTGTATCTGGAGCCAGCATTGTCCCTGTTAAGACAGAAGTGATTGCGATTGCGGGCGAAAAGAGCCCCGCAAGGAAAATGATTTTCAATAGAAAAGGCATGGAGAAAAAACGCTCAAAACTAGCCACCATCATGCCTCATCACCAACCACTCACTTCAATTCCGGCCGCACCGTAAGCTTCCCCAAACGTAGGACAGTTCGAGGGTTAGCACTTTCTGGCAGAATATCGCCAGGAGGTGCACATGAGAAGCTCGAGATTCAGCGAGAGTCAGGTTGTTTCGATTCTGAAGGAGACCGATGCTTAACGTTGAACTTTCGTGGGGATCCCACAGATACTGTCCCCGCAATTGCCCACTAGCGCGTATAGCCGTATCGTGCAACTGCCTCTTGAATCAGACCGCATAGTGCCATCTTATCCAGGTCCTCTCTATGATTACCGGCAATCCTAAAAAAGCTTATCAAAACGTCTCTTAATTCATCGGGACGAACGATACTTTCTGTGCCGACCACTATTTCTACGAACTCGATAACCCGTGCTTTCCTGAACAATGCTGATTTTTCTTTCGTAACAACATCGAGCTGCAAAATACGTCCCTCACTGTCATAGGCAACATATTCGCCATGCCTTACGTCAATCGGTTCCAATCCCAAAGCAGCTTCCTCGGGCGAACGATAAATAGAAACATCGCCATTTTCATTTATTATCACCGGCGGTTTCATCAAAAACGATCTCTCACTGACTTATCGGTGCTCTTCTTATCCCAAGGTCGATGCGTACCAATACCTTGACCAGGTCGAGTCTGTCCAGTAGCTGGATCAATGTTTCTTCTGTGGTAAAGGGGAAGGCGGCCTGTCGGATGACCCGTTCTATTGCCGAATGGCGCTATCCTAAAGTTTTTCCCCAAAGAAAACTCTCGGCCAGCTCTAAACCCGCGATACAACCCTGAGCCGCCAAGACCGAGACCCCATCCATAACCGGCGTATTTCCCACCTTTGTAGAAGGGCGAACACACGTCAACTACGTAATTCGTGCCGATTTGGTCCCGTACCCAATCAGTCACACCGAAAGATAGGGCATCCCCGAATCCCGACGTCGCATCCACAATTCCCTGCGGTAACAACGGCCAATTGGATAACCCGTATGGATCGATGTACATCAGCGGATTCTGTGACGCATACCCGTACGTATTTAGCCCGCCGCCTAGGCCAATCGGATCAACGGTGATATAACGTCCAATATTGGGATCGTAATATCTGAAATGGTTGTAATAGAGTCCCGAGTCCGCATCGAAGTACTGTCCCGGAAACCGCAGATTGACACGGATCCCGGCGAGCTCCTGCGCGGGCGTGTTCCCGAATGCCTCCCCCTCCCAGCGCCACACAACGGCCCGGGTGGCGTCGGTGGCGAGGCGGTTGGTCATCAGCTGGTCGGCATATAGATAGATGATACTCTCCACCCCCGCCCGATTGTCTATCTGCGCAAGCGGTTGCCGGCCCTCCTGCCAGATGTAGTCCCGAATGAGGGTCCCGTCGGCCCGGGTCTCGGTGACGAGATAGCCCATG
>QIDN01000037.1 GCA_003229345.1 Nitrospirota bacterium
TTGAATACTACCCTCATATTCAATATCACAGTCCGTTACCGTTGCCCGGTGCAATTTGGATGTTAGCATGATTTTTTGCATCAGATTCTCTCGATTAAACAGTTGTCAATGAGCCGGGCTTTCCCGACATGAACGGCCAGGGCAATCATCGCTTT
Organism: Nitrospirota bacterium; assembly: GCA_003229345.1. Classification (GTDB taxonomy): domain Bacteria; phylum Nitrospinota; class Nitrospinia; order Nitrospinales; family Nitrospinaceae; genus SZUA-226. The sequence goes on from QIDN01000037.1 coordinate 156, forward strand.
CCCCTGAATTTCCTCCAATTCCTCAAAGTGCTGCGGGTCACACACTGAAATGTAATCCACCTGAGCCCGGCCTTCCCGCTCGATAATAGTCCGCATTCGCGAGCGAAGAGTGGCTACCGAAGACTCCCCTTGCGCGACCAGTTGCTGAGCCTGTTGTAACGCCTCGTGAAGCGATTGAGCGGTTTTCCGCTCGGCCTTTCCCAGATATTGGTTGCGCGAACTCATGGCCAACCCGTCCGGTTCCCGAATGATCGGCAGGCCGACAATTTCGACATCGAGATTGAGGTCGTCCACCATTTTCCGGATCACCTCCAGTTGTTGGCGGTCCTTCTCGCCGAAAAATGCCGAATGGGGCTGTACGATATGAAACAGTTTCAGCACGATGGTCGTCACCCCCCGGAAGAATTCCCGACGGCTTTTGCCGCATAATTGGTCGGTGATCTCCTCAACATGGACATAAGTCTGAAATCCCTTCGGGTACATGTCATCCGCGGTGGGAAGGAACAGAGCGTCTACACCCAACCGCTCCAATTGGCGCCGGTCGGCCTCCAGTTCACGCGGATAGGTGTCCAGGTCTTCGTTGGGGCCGAACTGTTTGGGGTTTACGAAGATACTGACCACGGTACGATCGCAGGTGCTCATGGATTGTCGAGCCAGACTCAAATGCCCCTCGTGCAGGTATCCCATAGTGGGCACCAACCCGAGGGTTTTCCCGTCCTGCCGCACTTTCCGCGACCAGGCTTTCATTTCATCAATAGTTTTCAAGACTTTCATAATTCTCTTCCAAAAAACAACTTACCGGGAGTCGTTGCCGACGCTCCGTAGTTTTTCTTTTTTCAGGTGATACGAGTGGGCTTCATCCGGGAACGCGCCGGACCGGACCTCGTCGACATAACCCTGTACCGCCGACCGGATCGCCGCGCCCACTTCACTATATTTTTTGACAAACTTGGGGGCGAAATCGAGGTTCATCCCCAGCATATCCTGGGTGACCAGAATCTGTCCGTCACAGTGTGATCCGGCGCCGATGCCGATGGTTGGAATTTCCAGCTCGGCGGTGATTTCCGCCGCCAGTTCCATCGGCATGCCTTCCAGCACCAGTGCAAAGACCCCGGATTTTTGTAAATCCAGAGCGTCTTTTTTGATTTGCCGGGCATCGAGATAATTTTTGCCCTGCACCCGGTATCCGCCGAATTGATGCACCGATTGGGGAGTCAATCCGACATGGCCCATGACGGAAATACCGGCTTGGACGACGGCGTGAACCTTGTCGAGTATGCGGGAACCGCCTTCCATCTTCACCGCTTCGGCACCACCCTCCTGGATAAACCGGCCGGCATTTTGGATCGTGTCCGCCTCCGATACGTGGTAGGACATGAACGGCATGTCTCCCACCAGAAGTGCAGTTTGCACACCTCGCCGGACCCCACGGGTATGAAAAATCATTTCGTCCATAGTCACGGGCAGGGTGTTTTCATGACCCATTGCCACCATGCCCGCCGAGTCGCCCACTAGAATGACGTCAATCCCTGATTCATCCAACAGCCGGGCGAACGTATAATCGTAAGCGGTCAGCGCAGAAATTTTTCGCTGGTTTTTTTTCCATTCCATCAATTGAGGAATGGTGACTCGTCTTCGGTCCATAACGCGACCTCGAATAAAGGCTTGGAGGGTGGGCCGGGAAACGGCCGGGCCGGACAAGGGAAGGGCGATCTTAAAACTAAAGAGCCCGCCGGTTGAGATGCCGGTGGGCACGGAGGTCGGTCATAAGACAAATCAGGTGAAAGCGTATAATGGATTGGAAGCCTGTGTGCGGTCTTCCTTCCGAACTCCCCCCAAACTCGTACTATGCAACTCCGTCCCGGTCTTGTCAGGATCCAAGCGGATTGTAATACTCACGGCCTATTCTATGATTATTGATCTTGTTAATCAACTCTTTGAAGTTATATTTTTCACCCGCAAGGTCGATTTCGTTGGTATTGACGACCAAAAGTGGGGTTTCGACGTAATAAAAGAAGAAGTTGTTGAAGGCGCGGTTGACGTCCTCCAGGTACTGATATTCCATATTCTGCTCGAACCGGCGGCCCCGTTTTTCCACCCGGTCATGCAGGATGGGGGTGGCAGCCTGCAGAAAAATCACCAAATCCGGTTTGGGTATCTTGATTTTAATCAGGTTGAACAGCTGTTCGTAGAGATGCAGTTCGTGGCCCTCAAGGTTCAGCCCCGCGAAAATCCGGTCACGATGGAACAGATAGTCGGAGATCACCAC
>QIDN01000015.1 GCA_003229345.1 Nitrospirota bacterium
GCCAAAAACAACAATTCCACCTGGTTTCCCGGCATACGCCGTGGTAACTGCTAAGGCAAAAACGACGATTGTGCCCAGCAAAGACATGATTGCTCGTTTCATCAGACTCCTCCGGTGTTAGTCGAGTTGCTACCCGGCGGGATTGTACCTTAAAAACACCACAGTTGGGTCAAGAAAACAACCGTGTCGATGGTAGCGGATTTCGTTCTGCCGCCCTACGTACCAGGGCAACCGCCAACGCTTGCGGAGATGGACCATTGGACGACATAAACCACCGACTGCCTGATTCTGAGCAAACGTCATCGGAACGCAGGAATCTACTAGTCCGAAACGGAAGCCGACCCTTTTCTGGTATATTCCCCGACATTAGTCGGTTTGGACGACTAATACCCTGCGTGGAAACCGGTCGAGTTATGTGCCGGATTGTGTAGAACCTAAATGAAAATATTCAGCACCGGCGCCTGCTTACTTTTAATTCTGCTGCTAAGTCTGCCTGCGGTTGCGGAGTCTCGCCTTGTGTTTACCACCATCGAAGGTTCTCCCGACACCCTGACCGGCGAGGCGGTACTGAAAGAGGCCTACAAGCGCATAGGGGTAGAGATCGATATCCTGCGTCTATCGGCGAAAGAGGCCCTGCGGCGTTCCAACGCCGGCGAGGCGGACGGCGAGGTGACTCGTATCGATGGGGCCTCCCGGCAGTACCCCAATCTGGTGCAGATTCCCATCCCCATCAGTTATATCCAGGGTGCGGTGTTTTCCAAGAACCCGGACCTGAACCTGGTGGGTTGGCATGGCCTGCGTCCCTACCGGATCGGCCGGGTAAAGGGCATTTTGTTCGCCGAGCGGGGCACCCGTGGTATGAATACCAAGGCGGCTCCCGATTATGACGGTCTTATCGAGCTAATGCTCGCGGACCAAGTGGATCTGATGATCGTGCCCTACATCAACGGGCTGATTTCGATTCGCAAACATCCCCGGGGCGGGGAACTCCAATTGAACGGAATTCTGGAAACCTACCTGCTGTACCACTATCTTCACAAGAGTCACGAAGATCTGGTGCCGGTGATTACAGAGATCCTCAAGGCCATGTTATTGGATGGCACTATCCCGGAACTGCGGCGCAAGGTGGTCCGGGAACTAACAGGGAAGGCTGCCCAATGATACCGGTCGTCGGCATTCATAAAAAGAAGATCCAGATTTACTCGATCCTCATCATGACCTGTATCGCGTTAGTGGTCGCGGCGTCCGGTTTTGTTTACCTGTACGAGCTTGAAGTGGAAAAATCCAGAATCGCCTTGCAGCAAATGGCACAATCCCAGGCCCGAATCTACGAGGCTGTTGCAAAATTCGACGCAATCGTCAGCGGCAGTTCCGAGGGACAAATCTCCCGGGCAGGGACCATGAGCCAAATCAAGGAAGCCCACTTGCGCTATAAAGGGTTTGGTAACACCGGAGAATTGGTGTTGGCGGAGCGGGTGGGGGATGAGATCGTATTCTTGCTGCCCACCCGAAAGATGGATTTTGAAATGCCGCCGCCCGTTCCATGGGGCTCGGATTTTGCCGGCCCCATGAAACTTGCCCTATCCGGAAGCTCCGGCACGATACAGGCCATGGACCACAGTGGTGCGATGGTGTTGGCCGCCTACGAGTACCTACCCTTCCTGGAAATGGGCTTGGTGGCAAAAATGGACATTACGGAGCTCCGCGAACCCTTTCTACGCGCGGCACTATATACCTCTATCGTGGCATGGCTGGCGATTTTTGTCGGCGCGTTATTAAACATCCGAATCTTAGGCCCCTTGGTGAATACCATTTTCTCAACTAACAAAAAACTGCAAGAAAATGAGGAGAAACAAAAAAACCTGGCCAATCAACTCTCCAAATACTTATCGCCCCAACTCTATGACTCCATCTTTGCCGGGACCAAGACCGCAAAGATCGAAAGCCGTCGAAGGAAGTTGACCGTGTTCCTCTCCGATATGGTGGGATTCACGGAAAAGACCGACACCATGGAGGCGGAGGATCTTTCCTATCACTTGAACGGTTACCTCAATCGTATGGCGGAGGTGGTGCTTGCCCACGGCGGCACCTTGGACAAATTCATCGGCGACGCGGTGCTGGTGTTTTTTGGTGATCCGGAGACCCTGGGGGCCAAGGAAGATGCCGAGCGTTGTATCACTATGGCCCTGGCCATGCGGGAAGCGATCGAAGATCTAAAAATAGAATGGAAGCAAAAGGGCATCGATCCGGATTTCTCCGTGCGCATGGGGATCGCTACCGGATATTGCACCGTGGGCAATTTCGGCAGCGAGAACCGCATGGAATACACCATCATCGGTAATTCGGTGAACCTTGCCAGTCGTTTGGAAAGTGCTGCACAGCCTGGCGAGATCCTTATTTCCTATGACA
>QIDN01000403.1 GCA_003229345.1 Nitrospirota bacterium
AGAAGGATGGCCAGGTCCGGCGACTCGTCGCGGATCGCGGATGCCAGTTGCCGCATGCCGCTCAAACCTTTGTCGTTGCAGGGAATCAATCGGTCGATGTGGGGATGCCCCACCAGGATTTTAGCAGCGTACTTGCGAACTGCGACAACAATGCGCGCATTCGGGTAATTGCTTTTGAGGATGCGGATGACCGGTTCGGCCATCACCACATCCCCTACCCAATTGGGGAAGCGGATCAGAGTCCTCTGGACGGGATCGTTCATATTATTTTTTCAGTTTGGCCAGGATTTCAGTGGTGCTGTGGTCTTTGGCATCGCCCACGGTCACCACCTCGCCGCCGTAAGCCTTCACGATGGGATACTCCGGCATCTGCTCCAAGCGGCCGGCGTAGTCGGTCCCCTTGGTGTGGAAGTCGGGTTTCAGCAGGGCGCACAGCGGGCCGGGGTGATTGTCCTCCAGCGGCACCACGTAATCGACCGCCTCGATGGCGGAGATAATCTCCATCCGCTCGTAATCCGGGTTGACGGGATTGCGGTCCGGCTTGATGCGCTTGATCGACGCGTCGGTATTGATGGCCACCACCAGAATGTCTCCCAGCGCCTTGGCGCCGAACAGGTAGCGCAGATGCCCGACGTGGAGAATCTCGAAACAGCCGTTGGCGAACACCACTTTGCGGCCCGCCTTGCGGTGAGCCTCCAGCACAGGAACCAGGTCGGCTGGATTGGAATAGCACTTTTTATTATGACTGGGAATCACCGGATCGTTCACACGGACTCCTGAAGGCGAGTTGACTTTAGAGTCCCATTTTAAATGAATTTTTGCCCGGGGCCTACACCAAAAGTGGACGAAATATAGGAAAAAACACTGATTTTAAACCATCAGGGAGATTGGTGACCCGAAAGGAGATTTCGCGCTCCATTGAGCCCCGGTCCATCGAGGGTGTTGAGACGCACCACATCCTCCACCGGATGCCGATAGCTTCTTGGCCTCGGAGCATCTTTCTGGTGGCCCAGCACGATGAACATCACGGGAATGAGGTTGGAGGTCAGCTTGAGAATAGTTGCAACCGCTTCCGGATCGAACCCGATCATCGGGCCCGTCGCCCAGCCGCGGTTGGTAGCGCCATACATCAGCGTCATCGCCGCCAGGGAAGCACTACGAATGGCTTCGTCACGTTGTGCCTGCGGTTTGCCTTCGTAGAAATTTTGAATCATGGGCAACATTTTCTCCTGAATTCCCTCTGGAGCCTCTTTATAAATTTTTGGAGCGTCCCGATAAGCATCCAGCTTGCCGCACACCAATATTGCCACCGAACAGTCCTCCATTTGCGACTGACCCCAAGCCGCCTCTTTCAATTGCTTTTTCAAGGCGGAGTCCCTGACCGCGACGAACGTCCAGTGCTGGAGATTGAACGAACTGGGACTCAAGACCACTTCATCGAAGAGTTCTTTGAGTTCTGCATCGCTGATGGTTTTTTCAGGGTCATACGATTTAACACTGTAGCGCCGCTGAACAATTTCCGAGAATTCCATTATCCGTTCCTTTCTGTCGTTATCATTCTACTACTCGATTTACTTAATGACGCTCCAATCCTGTTGCTGGGCCCAATCTTCAAATTTTTGCCATTGCACTTCCGGGAATTCCTTGTGCAAATTCTTGATGTCCGCCGAATACCCGACTTTATTGAACCACGAAAACATTTCGGCAAAATCAGCATTGTCAGCGCGCATGAATTCAGGATCAAAACCTTCGTATCCAATGTCACGCCCGCTGGCTTTGGAGATCGCCGTTACGGTTTCTTTGCCGGTCAGTTCAGCCCCGGCGATATCGAACCGTTTGCCGAAGACTTTTTCCCGGCGCTCAATCATAGCCGCCGAAAAGGCCCCGATGTTATCGACCGATACTTGTTGCAGAGGACGATCCGCCGGCATGGCAAATTTCAGCGTTCCTTCCTGAATGGAGGGCAAAAACCAGGGCGTGAACCAGTTGTCCATAAAAAATACCGGCGCAACGATGGTGTAAGGAATCTTGATAGAAGCGATATGCCGTTCCACCTTATATTTGCTGTCAAAGTGAGGAATGTTCGTGCTTCGGTCGGCACTGGCGACCGAGTTAAAAACCAGATGTTCCACTCCGGCTTGCTTTATGGCGTTTGCCAGATCGATTCCCTGTTTCACCTCCGCCTCCACCCCGGTTTCATAGGGAGTGGTCATTGCGAATACCGTGTCCATTCCCTTGGCCGCTTTGACCAGTGAATCAGAGTTGGTGAAGTCACCTTTAACGACTTCCACGCCCTGCTCGGATAATTGTTTCGCCTTGGAGGAATCCGGGTTGCGCGTCAACGTGCGAATGCGATGACCCTTGGTTAATAGATTCCGGACCACGGCGCCGCCCTGGTTTCCGGTGG
>QIDN01000404.1 GCA_003229345.1 Nitrospirota bacterium
CAGGGTGCCCGACGTGCTCTTCAGGATCATGGGATCGCCACTCAACGCCCCGAACAAGCCGAAGGTCATCACCAGCGGCACCACGATCTGCATGGTGGTCACGCCGGCGTTGCCCAGCCCCGCGTTCGGGCCCAGTGCCAGTCCCTGCATGCGCTTGGGAAAGAAGAAGCTGATGTTGGACATCGAAGAGGCGAAATTTCCACCGCCGAACCCGGAAAGCAGCGCCAGGACCTGGAATATCCAAAGCGGCGTATCCTTGTCCTGCAGGGCGAAGCCCGCTCCGAGCGCCGGAATCATCAGCAGCGCGGTGGTGAAAAAGATCGTGTTTCGGCCGCCGGCGATGCGGATGAAAAAGGTGCTGGGAATGCGCAACGTGGCCCCGGTGAAACCGGCGATGGCGGAGAGCGTGAACAACTCGGACTTGGAGAAGGGGAAACCGAGGTTGAGCATCTGCACCGTGATGATGCCCCAGTACAGCCAAACGGCAAATCCGCACAGCAGGCTGGGGATCGAGATCCAGAGATTTCTTGCTGCTACCTTCTTTCCGGTTGATTCCCAGAAATCATTATCTTCGACTTCCCACTTTGTAATATCAGTCATTATTATAATCTGCCTAATTAGTTATTATTAGAATCTTTCCGGGTGTTGCCTTGCATTACTTGTTGAAGATGTAAAAAATAAGTTGCCTATAACTGAAAATTCTCGACAAAAATCCCCATTAAATTCATCAATGGTTCCGAATAATCCGATAGCAAATAAATGCTAACGATCAGCCCCGCCAATCCCAACGTGCCTACTACCAGCAAGTATTTTTCCATCTGGATAGTTTTTGGCATTTTTTCCATCCGGATAGTTCTTGACATCGTGTTCTCCAATTTAATGAAAATTGGATTTTATGCACCAGGGCACTAAATCCTGAGAATTAATTTACAATCATCACCGGACAAGGCGCATCTTTGAGAACCCTCGCTATACTCTTGCCGAGATACTTACCCATACCGCTTTTGCCGCCCATTCCCATGACAATGAGATCCGCATCGATTTTTCCTGCAATGAAAATCATTTCCTCTTCGGCGCCGCCATCTCTTATCTCGAGTTCAATTGTTAGCCCTTTTTCTTTCGCCATGGACTCGAGTTCGCTGAGGATCTCTTTGGCTTTTTCTCTAAGATCATCCACAATCGTGGCCCAAAGCCGGTCGGAAGGGGTTATTAATTCACCTACAAAGGTTATTACCTTCAGTCCGACAACCTCCGCTTTCTGATCGATTGCTAGCGCCAACCCTTTCTCAGCCGCTCTTTTACTGGGTGGCGATCCGTCGAAAGGAATTAAAATCTTTTTAAATATCGCCATAGTCCTTGGCCTCCTTATCTTTGACCTTTTTTGTTGTTATTGTTTGTCAAATCATTTGCCGCCATTACCAGCCCTGCAAATCAGCCGTTCTGTTTCTTTTATTATTTTTTTGGCGATAGCGTAATCGGGCGCCCCGCATCCCGTATGCATGCTTGGTATTGCCTCTCTAGCGCCTTGCATTGTTCCGGTTTGATCGATTCGATTGCCGCCGGCTTTTCAAACGTTACCTTTTTCTTAAACTGCACGGCTTGGCCTGAAAACCCCATCGACAGGGCGTAGATACTGACCGCGACGGCGATAACCGCTTCGATAACAAGGAATCCAATTCCATATTTATACCAGGGTTCGTATTCGTATAATTCGCCGCTTCCTGATTCTCCACCCATAGCATTTACCTCATATGCTTCCACTAAACCGGTAAACGTAAATCATTACCTTGCTTTATGATTTTCCCAACCATTTCTCTTTACTGCCAAAACCGTGGTCCTCGGGATGGATATCCCAGTGCATTGCCCATACAAAATAGAATATGATTGGAATGAACAAGAAAACGGCAATGATCGCATAACCCCAGTGAATACCACCGACTTCAAACCAACCGACGGATGCGCCATAAATAAGCGGATATACAATGCCGGCGGCAGTGGAGACTCCGCCAATGAAACCGGTGGCCGTGCCTGGGCGCTCCCTGAACATCAAGGGAACGATGGCGAATGTCCCCCCGGTTCCGAAACTTACGGTTATTCCGAATACCGCGAGGATGAGCACGGACCAGACGACGCTGCCCGTCAGGCCGGCAACGGTCAGCAATATCATGGTTGTCGTAATTGACAGAAGCGCGAACATCAACCAGTGGATCCTGGGTGCATAGAAGAGGTGTTTGGATATTAAAGGGAACGGCGTCCATCCGTTTCGTTGCCATACATCCGATATCCAGCCCGAGAAGGGGCGGAAAAGGGAGGCATTGAACGATTGGACGGCAGCAAACGAACCCGCGGCTATTTGAACATCCTTAAGGCTTTCAAAACCAAGCTGTTTTATCGCCTCGGCAAAGCC
>QIDN01000274.1 GCA_003229345.1 Nitrospirota bacterium
ATTTAAAAGTCGTAGCAAGTTACGGGGAATTAAACCCACTGGTGGGATTCAAGCATAGATTTTCTTCCCTTTTCCTCCCGTGTTATTTATATTCATGGCATGAGCACTCTTCCCAAACAAAAAATTCTGGCAGTTCTAAACCATTCAAGGTTGGAATTGAGCGGCGTTCAGTTTCCTGATGAGATGATTGACCGTTTCCAGAAATTCTGCGCGATCCTTCAGAAGTGGAACGACAAGATTAATTTGACGAGCGAGAAGGATGCCCTCTCAATTCTTGAAAAGCACGTTTTTGATTCCCTGCAATACCTTCGCTGGCTGGATCCCTCTCATAAAACTCTCGACATCGGAAGTGGCGCCGGGTTGCCTGGCATTCCCATCAAAATTATTCACCCCGGCTTGGACTTAACTCTTATGGAGAGCCAGAGGAAGCGGTGCAGCTTTTTGCGCGAGGCCATTCGCGCCTTGAAACTGGAAGGAGTTGAGGTGGCGGAAGGGCGTGCCGAGAGTTTTTCCAACCAGGAGGCCTTTTCGGGGAAATTCGACCGTGTTTGTTTCCGGGGGTTCAGTTCTTTGGACACCTGTTTGGCCGTCGGCTTGCCCTTTTTGAAGGTAAACGGCATGATAATCCTAAAAAAGAGCCCGGAGGAGATGCCGGGTTCTGCCGACGGGACCTTCAAAAATGCCCGGATTATGGAGTCAAAAGAGGTTGAGGGATTTGAGGGGCAGGGTTCCTTGATGATGGTTATTGAAAAATGTTCCACGTGAAACGTTTCCAACGCAATTTGCGGAGTCAATTTATTCAGTTTTCATAAAAAATAAACTTAAATCTTTCAATGAGTTACAAGTTTTTCCACGTGGAACACTAAAATCTACACGGAAATTGATTGTCCGGGTGAAAATCTTGTGTTAATTTTGGCTGGCGTGCAACTTGCGAAGGAATTTCATGCCTAAGATTATCTGCGTTGCCAATCAGAAGGGTGGGGTCGGAAAAACTACCACGGCCATTAACCTTTCATCCTGCATGGCCCTCACCGGCAAGAAAGTTCTCTTAATTGATTTGGACCCGCAAAGCAACGCTACTACCGGGTTGGGGCTCTATTTAAATGACTCCCAAATGGGAATTTATGACCTCATCGCTGGTGATGCTGAGATTGATCAGGTCACTTACCCTACGGCCATTAATACCTTGTTTGTCATCCCGTCCACTGTCGATCTGGCAGGGGCGGAAGTGGAGCTGGTCAATCAGGAGAACAGGGAATCAAAGCTCAAAACCGCATTGAGCCTGCTTGACTCCCGATATGAGTTTGTGGTTATTGACTGCCCCCCTTCCCTGGGCCTGCTCACATTAAACGCACTGACGGCCTGCAATTCGGTTTTGATTCCTACGCAATGTGAATATTATTCCATGCAGGGTTTGGGCCGCTTTATACAAACCATCAAAATGCTTAAAGGCTCTCTCAATCCCGAGCTGAAAATCGAGGGAATTCTCTTGACCATGTATGATGGGAGAACTTCCCTGGCTAATCAGGTGCGGGAGCAGATCCGGAAGTATTTCAGGAAATCCCTCCTGGGAACGGTCATCCCCCGGAACATTCGCTTGAGCGAGGCCCCCAGCCACGGCAAGCCCATTGTATTGTATGACAACAATTCCAAAGGCGCCGATTCCTATATCGAGTTGGCCCGGGAAATAATCGCGCGTAGCAAAAAAAGCGCAGAAACATCAACCCTGGAAACCAGTGAGACGACCCCGTGAATAGAAAAGCTCTAGGTAAAGGTATCAATGCCCTCATTCCCAATTTTGAAACCGAAGTCTCGGCAGGTGCCGCCACGGCAGGTATGGTGGAATTATTGATCGATGAAATATCTCCAGGCGACACCCAGCCAAGAAAAGATTTTAATGATGAAAAGCTGAAAGAGCTGGAAAATTCAATCCGGGAGAATGGGGTGATTCAGCCCATCGTTGTTCAAAAGAGGGGCGAGGGGTACGAAATTATATGTGGAGAGCGCCGTTGGCGCGCCAGCAGAAAAGCCGGTCTTAGAAAAATTCCCGCCGTTATTCGTGAGGTCAGCAATACCCAATCGCTGCAAATGGCCCTGATCGAAAACATCCACCGCCAGGACTTGAATCCGATCGAAGAAGCCCAGGCCTATAAACGGCTGTCACATGAGTTTGGCCTGACGCAAGAAGTCATAGCCAGACAGGTAGGAAAAAACAGGACAACCGTAGCCAACTATCTCCGGCTCTTAAAGCTATCCAAAGGCTTTCAGGATGATCTGATCACCGGGCAATTAACCATGGGTCACGCCCGCGCCATGCTGGCGCTGGAAACAGAGCGGGAGATGGAGGAAGCTCGCCGGGAAGTCCTCAGGAAAAATATGAATGTCCGCCAGGTCGAGTCCT
>QIDN01000196.1 GCA_003229345.1 Nitrospirota bacterium
CGGAAAAACTTTTTAAATTCTGAAGTTTTTCCACCAGTTCATTAAAGTGGGAAGCATTGACCTCATGTTCCCGACCGTATTGAAGGATTTTGTCGACGCCTCCTTGCAGATCCTTTTCGGTCAGACACAATTCCCGGATCGGAAGAACCTTCACCTGATCGCATTCTTCTATCGATATCTGCGAACTGACCTCGAACTTCCGAATAGATTCGACCTCGTCACCAAAAAACTCGATGCGGATGGGATGAGATTGATGTGATTGAAAAACATCCAGAATGTCTCCCCTCGAACTGAACTCGCCGCGCTCTTCCACCAAATGAGAGCGGATGTAACCGTTGTCCGCCAGGCACATTTCGAATACTTCCCGGTCGAGAGTTTGCCCTTTTTGAACATCGTAAGTCAGGTTACGGAGCGAAGAGCGGGGCATTAGATACTGCAATGCCGCCTCCACGGGAACCACCAGGATCGGACAATGATTCTCCAACAATCCATTCAGCGTCGCCAACCGCTCTCCCGAAACTTCACTGAAAGGAGACAACGGTTCATAGGGCAATAATTCCCACGTCGGGAAAAACTGGGGAGATGCTCTTACTTTTTCGTGATGGAGAAAATAACGTAAGTCAGAAAGCCAAGTCTCGCCACTGATTTGGTCCGAGGTGATCACAACCTGAGGACGCTTGGAATGTTTCCACGCCTGAGCCAGCAGATACGCTTTGGAAGCGCCTGGTAATCCCTCCACACTGACCGGATGTTCCAGCGTCTTGAGAGAATCCAGCAAATCGTTCCATTGATCGTTTTCCAGATCGTTCTGAGGCAAGGTCGAAGAGGTGGGAGAATTCATCAGGATTTCACAAAGGGTTTGGCTTTCTCAGGGAGCAGATGGTGCCACTTGGGTTCTCCCTCAGGCTTGAAATTAACGGTGACCACGAAGGAATCGCCTTTATAAAAGTTCAACTTGAAATTGCCGCCGCCGAAGCGTTCCAGAATATATGCTTCTGTCTCATCGCGAAAGGCGTTGAACTCGTCCAGTGTGAACTGGCCGATCTCATAAAAATAAAGGGAGACTCCTTCATAAACTCCGGCGAGAAGGGTCAGGCGGAGTTCTTTATAAATTTCCTCAAACCTCTGGTCGCATTCCTCTTGAGTCGGATCGCGTTTCAACTCCCGGCGAAGCTTGGGCTTGTAATAATCTCGAAAGGCTTGTTTAACCCACATAGTTCGTTACTATTCCGATTGAATGAAGGTTTGAGTTTTACACTATTATACCAGTCGGATGCAATTCCCAAAGACCTAAAAATGCTATAACTTATTGAATTATAACATAAAACCATTTTGGGATAGCCGTAATCCAAATGTTCAGCAAGGGAAAACTGATTGCCGTAGGAAATAAGTTCCCCTATACTCCCAATCCAATTCCACCCGCTGACATTAGGTAATCTTATTAGATTATGACCTCCAATACCAACAAGGAAATTGTACGAATCGGCCTGATCCAAATGGCTTGTGGCGAAGATACCGAGGCAAACATAAAAACCGCCGAGCAGGGAATCCGACAAGCCGCAGGACAGGGAGCGCAGATCATCTGCCTGCAGGAACTTTTCCAGACCCCTTATTTCTGCCAGGTTGAAAATCATGACAATTTCAAGCTTGCAGAGGAAATACCCGGTCCCTCGACCCAGGCGATGTCTCAATTAGCATCCGCTTTGGGAATCGTTCTTATTGTGCCTCTGTTCGAGAAACGGTCTACAGGCATTTATCACAACACGGCGGTGGTCCTCGATGCCGACGGCTCCATCGCCGGCCGTTACCGCAAAATGCACATCCCGCACGATCCCGGTTTTTATGAAAAGTTTTATTTCACACCCGGCGATACCGGGTTTCAAACCATTCCAACCCGCTTTGGGAAAATAGGCGTCTTAATCTGCTGGGACCAGTGGTTTCCGGAAGCGGCGCGTCTGACGGCTTTATCCGGCGCTCAGATCCTGTTTTATCCTACTGCGATTGGGTATCAGGCTTTTGACGAGTCCGTCGCCGAAAAACAGGTCCAAGCCTGGCAAACCATTCAAAAAGCCCATAGCATTGCCAACGGTGTCTTTACCGTCGTAGTCAATCGCGTCGGCCAGGAAGATCAAGTCAACTTCTGGGGGAAATCTTTTGTGTCCGATCCGTTTGGCGAAGTCCTTGTAGAGGCTTCTGCGAAGGAACCGGAAGTGCTGGTTGTCGACTGCGATCTCGGCTTGATCGAGGAAACCCGGCAAGGCTGGCCTTTTCTGCGGGATCGCCGGGTCGATGCCTACCAGAATCTGACCCGCTTATTCATCGACCAGAATGAAACTTGACTCCTATCCCGCTGACCTCGGTTTTCGCATGCCCGCCGAATGGGAACCTCACTCTGCGACC
>QIDN01000398.1 GCA_003229345.1 Nitrospirota bacterium
GAAAAGGAGCGGGAAAATGGGCCAAAAGGGCTTTTCCGCAGTAGGCTCTCTATTCTCGGACAGACTCCTAAGTTATACCGGGCCTCTGAAAAAAACAGGTTCACGGAAATATAGAATTGCGCCCGAACGTAATTGGGAGTGAGTTTTTGATTCTGTTAGATCGCTAAAAAGATTGCAGGAATTTCGGTGTGGGGTTTACCGTTATACAGGGCGTCAACCACAAGAATAATGTGGTTTTTCAATCAGTCGGGTCATAAAGTATGCACGAAGACGGTGCAGGGGTTAAGCACGGCTAATACGGACCGTTTTCTTCTTGAAGCCCGAGACTGTGGTGCTGCAGTGATCATAGTCATGGCCGACTGAGGAAATAATCCGTGGGGCCAATCATGATTGGTGGGAACGTGCATGTCTTTAAAATTTTCGGACTGGATATTATCGATCGCCTGCACTTAACCATGAACGGTGCGGAGCGAATTTTCATCAACCCACAATAAGGCAGGAAACAGAGAAATTAATGAATATATATGTAGGAAATCTTCCTTATGATTTTACCGAGGAAGACCTCAAAGAAATGTTTGATCAATTTGGGGAAGTTGCTAGTGTGAAAATTGTATTCGACAAGGTGTCGGGTGAATCAAAAGGATTCGGTTTCATTGAAATGGAGCAAAAATCGGAAGGCAAGGATGCGATCCAGGTTCTGGATCAAAGTGCCGTTAGGGGTCGGAACGTGAAGGTCCATGCGGCCCGGCCGCGAAATGGGCGCCAGCAGCGCAACCGGAGCAAGCGCGCCGGCAACGGGACCCGGGGCGAGGACGTTGAAGTATCATCTGAACAAAGCCAGGGCCATAAAAAAGAAGATGTGGCGGTAGGTTAGTCCAGCAGTATTTACATCCGTGTATTGCCAAATGTGACGGCGTAACTGACAACATTTGTTCGATCGATTCATTGCCGGTAAAACAGCCTCGAGGAGCGTCGTCGAGCGGTAGTTCGCCACCTAACCCGGCAATCCCCTGATCCGCCGGATACGGACTCATCAGCGGTGGCTTGCTTGACTTTGGTATGGATTCGTTATCCAATCATTCGCCAGCATATATGCTCGCGTACAACAGCAGTCATCACTTGGGGTCAACCATTTTCATGCGTCGTGCCGGACTACATTTTCTTCAAATACCCGGGCCCTCCAGGGTTCCTGATCGTATTTTAAGGGCCATGGATTATCCAACCATGGATCACCGCGGGCCGGCGTTTTCGGGCCTCGGCCACAAGGTTCTCACCGGTATGCAATCCGTGTTCCGGACCAGCGGGCCGGTAGTGATCTTTCCGTCATCCGGCACCGGGGCATGGGAGGCCGCCCTGGTCAATACACTGTCGCCGGGGGACAAGGTCGTTATGGTGGAAACCGGCCATTTCGCCAGTATGTGGGCGTCCATGGCCGGGAAGTTAGGATTGGAAGCAGAAACGATCCCGACCGACTGGAGACGGGGCGCAGATCCTGCTGCTGTGGCTGATCGGCTCGACAGCGATTACAACAAATCCATTAAGGCCTTGTGCGTGGTGCATAACGAAACATCCACCGGTGCCACCACCCGTGTTGCCGAGGTGCGCGACGCCATGAACGCAGTCGGTCATCCGGCATTATTAATGGTGGATACGATTTCCGGTCTGGCATGCGCGGATTTCCGATTTGACGAATGGGGCGTGGATGTAGCCATATCCGGTTCGCAAAAAGGGTTGATGCTGCCGCCTGGTCTGTCCTTCAACGCGATCAGTGAAAAGGCCCTGGAGGCGTCAAAAACAGCTTCTCTGCCAAGATCCTACTGGGCATGGGAAGAGATGCTGGAGATCAACAAGCGAGGCTACTTCCCGTATACTCCGGCAACCAATCTCCTGTATGGCCTCGCTGAAGCGATAGAAATGCTGCAAGAAGAAGGTATGGACAATGTGTTTGCCCGCCACCGCCGCCACGGTGAAGCCGCCCGCAGAGCGGTAGCGGCATGGGGATTGGAAACGCAATGTGTTGAAAAAAGGGATTTTTCTCCTGTGCTCACCGGCGTTCGTCTTCCGGACGGCCACGATGCCGACCGCTTTCGTGCCACTGTGCTGGAGAATTTCGACATGTCTCTGGGCAACGGTCTGGCGAAAATCGCAGGCAGGGTATTCCGTATCGGGCACCTCGGAGATTTTAACGATTTGATGCTGATCGGGACCTTGTCAGGAATCGAAATGGGACTTGGGCTTGCAGGGATACCCCACCAGGCAGGGGGCGTGGGCAACGCCATGGATTTCCTGAAAAACAATATCAAGGCAGTGGGCAGGGACGAAGCTGCCTAGCCCGAATTTAACACAACACCAAAACGAGGATAAGCATGAATACAATATTGAAAAATGTAATATT
>QIDN01000304.1 GCA_003229345.1 Nitrospirota bacterium
CCTGGCCCGTATTTTGAACCTGATGGGAGTGGACTTGGGGACCGGATCTGAAACCGCCGGCAGAGACAACCAACGGGGATTTTGGGAGAACCCCGAATTGGTTTCAATTAATGAAGATCTTTTAAAATCCATCAATTCCTCCTGGCAGGATCTCCACTCCCTTCCGAACCAATGGTGGGAAGCGAACACTCTGAGCCCGTTTGTCAGAAGAATCGAAAGCGTCCTCGACCAACAATTTTCCCAGAGTCCTATCTGGGGCTTAAAAGACCCACGGCTGTGCAGACTGCTTCCTTTATGGTTACCTATCCTCAAACAAAGGAACTGCCAGCCCAGTTTTGTTTGCATTACCCGTCATCCAATGGAAGTGATGCGTTCTTTGAAAACGCGGAATAAGTCTTCGTCTTGGAAGGGATATCTCCTTTGGCTGAAATATACTCTGGAAGCGGAGCGGGGATCGCGAGGATATCCGCGGGTGTTTATCACTTATGAAGACCTGCTGAGTGATCCCGTGACTACCATAGAACAGATTTCACAAACCATTTCGCTCCCCCTGCCTGCAGACCGGGAAGCTTTATTTAAAGAGACAAACGATTTTCTCAGTCCTGATTTGCGGCACGAGCGTTCGGAAAAAAATGCATTATCCAAAGCCGATCCACTCCACAGGTTGATCGAACAAGCGTATCAGGCCTTACTCAAGGCAACCGGTCAAAATGAGAATGGGCTCTCCGGAAGTCTGGATGAGGTGGAGAAAAAGTGGAATGAGATTGAACCTGAAATTCTTCCTTTGATCGAGGAAAATGAAGCCTTGATGATTGAAGCTATAAACCACGAGCGGTCCAAGAGACTTTCTAAACGGCTGTCCAGAAATATCAAAAAAATACTTGGAATTTCCGGATGAGGTATATTTTGTTGGTTTCAACTATTTCAATTCTTTATTCTCCGGAAATTCTGATTAAATTTTTCAATTTTTTAAGACTTCCGATCATTTGTGGATTCCGTATTCGTTTAAATTCATTCGATGCTGTTTAACTCCTACACTTTCATTATTTTTTTCCTGCCCATCACTTTATTCGTTTTTTTCAGGATAGGTGCCTGGGGCCATCATCACATTGCCATTTCATGGTTGGTTGCCGCTTCCCTGTTCTTCTATGGATGGTGGAACCCGGCTTATCTGGGATTGCTGATCGGATCGGTCCTGTTCAATTACAGCATTGGCGTGGGTCTCGCCATGGGTTCTTCCGGTCCTTCATTCGGCAAAAAGGGATTGCTGGTGGCGGGTATTGCGGGCAACCTGGCGACTATAGGCTATTTCAAGTATGCCAATTTTTTTGTGAACGCCGTCAACCAGGGGTTCGACACGGGATTTCATCTTGCCCCGATCATCCTGCCGCTGGCTATTTCGTTTTTTACGTTCCAGCAGATCGCTTACCTAGTGGACGTTTACCGGGGTGAAACCCGCGAACATAATTTTCTTCACTATTGTCTATTCGTCACTTTTTTTCCTCAGCTGATCGCGGGACCCATCGTGCATCACAAGGAAATGCTGCACCAGTTCGCCAGGGATTCCCTGTACAAATTCAAGCATGAGAATTTCGCGATAGGCATTACTATTTTCTTTCTCGGCCTGTTCAAAAAAGTGATGATCGCCGATCAGATATCGATTTACGCCACTCCAGTGTTCAACGCCGCCGCCAGTGGAGCCAGCATTACTTTTTTTGAAGGCTGGGGGGGAGCGCTGGCTTACACATTCCAACTGTATTTCGATTTTTCCGGATACTCTGATATGGCGATCGGTCTGGGGCGAATGTTCGGGGTCCGTCTGCCGCTCAACTTCAACTCGCCTTACAAAGCGACGAGCATCATCGACTTCTGGCGGCGCTGGCACATGACCCTTTCCCGGTTCATGCTGGATTATTTATACATTCCGCTGGGCGGCAACCAGAAGGGACCGGTGCGTCAATACGCTAACCTGATTATCACCATGCTGTTGGGCGGTCTGTGGCACGGCGCGGGCTGGACCTTTGTGATCTGGGGAGGCTTGCATGGTGCTTATCTTTTTATCAATCATGCCTGGCGGGCCGTTCGCAGTTCCTTGGGCTGGAGTTTTAAGGGGCCGTTCTATGCATATGGATCGCGCCTGCTGACCTTTTTCGCCGTTGTGGTCGCCTGGGTGGTCTTTCGTGCCGACAATCTGAATGCGGCGGTCAGAGTCTATGAAGGCATGCTGGGGCAAAATGGCTTCCCCATCAATAAAGAATGGATGTGGAAGATGACGCGGGTGGGACCCATCCTCACCGATTGGGGAATGGAAGTGGCTACCCTTACGATCATGGTCAAGCGCGCGATTCTGTATTGGTCTTTGCCCCTGCTGCTGGCTTTCTGGAT
>QIDN01000302.1 GCA_003229345.1 Nitrospirota bacterium
TTGTAGTAGGCCGCCTTGGTCTGGGGGATGCCGCTGCCCACCGCGTCCGGCACCCAACGGTGGGTCGCCAGACCAACGATCAGCCCCGCCACCGCCGGGATCCACGGCATCACCAGCCACCAGGGAATGCCGTATTTTTCCAGCCCGTGAGCAAACTCCCACACCCCCTCGAACAGGCCGTGGATGGACAAGTGGATGCCGACCGCCGCAAGTCCGCAGAGGATGCCCGCGATGAGGCAGAGGATAATGAAACGCTGACCATCAGAGAAACGAGTCCGCAACCAGTCACCGAGAGAGCGCATGGAAAAGGGCAACCTGACCGGCTCATCCGGAGCCGTCGGCCCGTGAACGGGCGGCGGATTGTCGTCGGTCGATGGCACTTCCATGGCTGGGCTTTCTTTCCGCGACCGGGAACGGGGTGGCGGCGGATCGGTGCCGGAGAGCCCCGGTTTTGTGAAAACCGGCCACTGGAGAAAGAAGCGCCACACTTTCGAGAGATCGCCGGGTCCGTCAAGAGAACTCACCGTCTCCCCCTCTCCCCTCTTCGCGGCGCGTCCGCTCTCCCTGCGGGAACTTACGCAGCAAAAAATACGGACCATTCAGACGCAAACCCTGAGAAGCAGGCGTCCATCCTCAACGCGGCGCTTGAGAACCGGCGCCACGCCGGGCCCTTCGGGCGCGGCTTATGTTATCTCGTTGCGCCAAGAATTGACGCCTGGCCCCGGCGGAGCCCCCAAGCGGAGCCCCTCGGGGAATTTTCTTCACGATCGCTTTAAGGGACAGGTCCGTAATCGATTGTGAGCAGTCAGCCAGAAAGCAATGCCCTATTATGTCTCTCAACGACCTGGTGCATAGCCAGGATATTCGCATCGGGAATGCCTTTATCCAAATGATACACTATCATCATTTCTCCATCCTGATTTTCTTCGATATTTCTTTCGGTCCAGCCAGCTATCTCCTCGGCTGTGCAATTAACCAGATCTTCAATAATGGGTGTTGTTTCCAATCGCATTGATGAACCGAATATTTCCCGAGACCTGGCAATGGAAGTATTGCTTCCTGTATTCACACAGGTGATATTTCTTAGTTCTGAAAAAGGCTCCAGAAGATGATCGACATTACCACAAGAATGTAATCTTCCAGTGCCGATGGCATCGACTATAGTCTGTGTATGCGGCACAATAAATTCTCTGAACTGATCAGGCGAAACCATGCAAGCGGAACATTCCCCTATATGCAGGGAATTAGGTTCGACATCTCCATACTCTGAAAATTTCTTGATCAGCTGAATATAAGAATCCGCTATCCAGGCAAGCAGGTCATGCACTTTTTCAGGCTCTTCAAAAAAGGAAATAAAAATATCCTGTCCTACTAATTTCTGAGCGGTCGTGATAACACCATGAATGGTTGCCCTTCCTGAAGCATCCCAGAAAAAAGGCGCTATGATTTTTTTGTCTGGATGAACTTTTTTAAGTTCTTCCATCTGCTGGCATAATTGGTTTACGATGTCGCTCCCAAGTATATTCAGTTTGCCAAGCTCTCCACTGCCCCATGCAGATTTGAGGGGCGAAAGTTCTATATCCGAATCCTTATCTTCCTGGAAATTAAACACGCCGCCAGCGGCAACACCCAGAATAAGATTGGGCTGAAAACCACCGACGTAAAATTGTTCCGCCGGATCCCAATCTTCATATTGCACCAGATTGGACTCGGTGAAATGGATATTGATCTCGCCGAAGTATTTTTGTATTTTTTCTTCAACCAGACACGTGATCTCCATTCGCCTTTCCGGATCGAGATAGAAGTGATCTGGAAAAACATCACCGAACCTCTCATTCACCCAGGCAAAGGAAACGCTTCCCTCAATTAATATCTGTTTTGACATATATTTTTCTTTCTTGTGGTGTACCTATTCAGGCCTCGGCAGAGACTGGCGAGTAGCAACTGATTGGCGGGAATCCGGCACGACAGACGTCGAAGAGAATTAGGGTGGGTCCGTAGTCGATTTGTCGTATACTTGCAACGTCCGAGTGCTGGCACCCGCTCCCGGGATCGTCGCGTCGAAACAGGGTTGAAGGTTGGAGTTGAGAGGGTCATTTCGATTCGCCAGCGGCAGCGGGTTGCTCAACCGCGTCTTCGGCATGGCATTTGTTGATGGCATCTTGGAGTAATCTCTCAACTTCTCGTCTACTAGACGTCTTTGCACCGGTTGTGCTTTCCGGCTGTCGCCAGGCTCATCAGCAGCAATACGATAAACGCTCGCTGCGAAACAGAGAGAGAACAAAATGAAGTGGGGCCTTCGCAGTCGAATTCTCATGTTGCGGGTTAACTCTTTTCCGAACGCAGAGATCACCGATTCCGATGAAGCGAGAGCGGAATCGGG
>QIDN01000357.1 GCA_003229345.1 Nitrospirota bacterium
GCGGTACCCGGCAATGTTGGCCATGGAGCTGAGGGCATCCATTTTTTGCGCGCGGGAAATACGAGGAATGCTGTCCATCGACAGGGCGGTGACTTTTTTCTCAGATAATTTTTTAAGCAGGTCCGGGTTCTGTGCCGGCCAGAGAAAAGTGACCAACATTTGGCCTTCGTGCAGTAAGTCTACTTCTTCAGTATTCAAATCCGGATTTAACTCCGGCGCACGCACCTTTAAGATGATGTCGCTATTGTCCCAGAGCGCCTTGGCATCTGGGACTACGGTCACCCCCGCTTCCGTATAGGCGGAATCGGCAAAATTGGCGGCTGCTCCGGCACCGGACTGAATAGCGACTTCAAACCCTAATTTTTTGATGAGCTGGCCAGCGACTTCCGGGGTCGTTGCCACTCGTCTTTCACCGGCATGGACTTCTTTGGGAATCCCGATTTTCATCTTAATTTATCCCTTTTATGGAATCGATTCTTTGGAATGAAAACGAATAATAACCAACACCTGTCACAAGTCAAAAAAATTTGATTCAGGCCAAAATAAGCCCTAGAGACTAGCACACAATCGCGTTTATGACCATTTTTCAATGGGGAATCTCTTAAAAATTGCGGTTCAAAAAACCAAATTATAACTTCGACTGAAAGCAACTGCCCTGAAGGGGGGGGTCTCCGTTGGACTCGAATAAAATAGGTTTAAAAATGGCGGGGCGGGACTTTCTGTCGAATCATGGAAAGAGCAATCGATTGCAATGCATATCACTGTCAAATCACGGAACGGGAGCCTCTTAACGATCTATCGATCACCCCACCGGAATCCCCTAAATCATTGATTTTCCATGATAAATATTGCTCGCGACGCATCCTGCCCGATCCGCCGAATTCATCCAAAATAATTGAAAACAAAGATATTGCGGGTTAGAATGAATGAAAAGATGAAGCGGAAAACATTGGGATTCCTCGTTTACCGGAGTCTCAAAAAGGTGATTAAAATATCCATTTCAGACCTTTAGCCTCAAAAGTGATTGCATGAGACCGGAAGACCTTGATTTTGACATTAAGAAAACGAATTTTCCTGCCGAAGACTTTTCCCAATTTTTTAATATTTTTGAAAAGATCTTCAAATTCTACTTCTTTACCCGCAACGCGGAAGGGGCGCTGACCTATATTAGCCCGAAAATCAGCGAGGTCCTGGGTTACGAGCCGGAGGAATTCAAGAAAAACTGGAAAAAATACCTGACCGAACATCTGACCAACAAAGAAGTGATTCTAAGGTCCGAGTTTCCAAAATTCAGCGGTAAACATATCAAACCCTACAATGTGGAAATCAAAAGCAAGAGCGGCGAGAAGGTCTGGCTGGACATTCACGAAGCCCCAGTACTGGACCCGGCTGGCAACGTGGTGAAATATCATGGACTGGCCATCGACTATACGGCGCGCAAAAACCAGGAAAATCAGCTTCGGATGCGGGAAAAACGGTTCCGGGAAATCAGCCAATCCTCACCCATCGGAATCTTTCATGCCGACCCCAACGACTTGATGACCTACGTCAACCCGGCCTGGCAGATCATTACCGGACGCCCCATGGCCGAGACACTGGGAAATCCCTGGTGGCAACCCATTCATCCTGAAGACAAAGAGCAAGTCTTCCGAACCTGGGAACTCGCCGCCAAGGAAGAACGGGAGATCTCCATCGAGTGCCGCATCATACGGCCCGATAAAGATTCGGTTTGGGTGCAACTGCGTTCCCGCTTCCTGTACGACGACCACGGCAAGATCACCTTCGGCACTCTGGAAAACATCAGCGAAAGAAAAGCCGAGCAGGAAAAAAAGGAACAATTGATCCATGAATTGCTGGACCTCAAAAAGAAGCTGGAGATTTCCGTTCGCACCGACCCCTTAACCGATCTCCCGAATCGCCGGGGGTTGGCGGAAAAACTGGAGTATGAGAAAGTCCGATTCGACCGTAGCAAGAATCCTTTCACCATTATCATGGGCGATATCGATCACTTCAAAGAGATCAACGATACCTTCGGTCACGATGCGGGGGATCACATTCTGACCGGCATCGCCCGGATGCTGAGCAATAACTCCCGTAAACAGGATATTGTATCGCGGTGGGGTGGAGAAGAATTCATCATCCTGCTCCCGGAAACGGATCTGGGAAACGGAGCGATTCTGGCGGAAAAATTAAGAGACAAGATCGAAAAGGAGGTCTTTGTTTACCAAGGCACAAAAATTCCCGTCACTCTCAGCTTCGGTTTGAGCGTGTACAACAAAAAAGGCTTGAAAACGGAGGATGTCATCAAGCAGGCCGACCAATGCCTCTACGAAGCCAAAAACAGCGGGCGCAACCAAGTCGTATTCAAAAAAC
>QIDN01000057.1 GCA_003229345.1 Nitrospirota bacterium
TGCGGAAGCCATAACCGGCCCACAACAGTTTCCGGCCGGGTTGCAAAAGGGCATCGCCCGCACCCTCAAAAAACAGGTTTTTGGGAAAACCGTTGTGGTGGGTGGCGCGGGTTTCAAACCATTCCCGGAAGAGCGGTTCCTCCCGGCGGCGTTCCTCATGCTTGAACCGGCTGGGGATGAAATGGCCATCAATCATCAATCCGGCGTTGGCGGTGAACACCAGGTCGGGAACGTGGGGTTGCGGGTCGATCAAGTGGACTTCGGCCTGGCGCTGGAGGGCTTTGTAAAATTCGGTCCATTGCCGCATGGCGATGGCGGAATCGACCTGGCCGATCTGGCCTTCCATCCAGGGGTTGATCGCGTAGCGGACCCCAAAATATTCTGGAGCACACATTAATACACTGGGCTTCATAACAAACTCCAAATAATGGTCTCCCATGTTAGATGAAGGATAGGGGAATTCGGTTGCGCCTGAATGGCAGGAATCGATCAGATGGAAAGTGACAATGTGAAATGAAAAGGTAAGTTTAATGGAGCGAACCGGGCAAGGAGAATTTGGCATAAGTGATAAGTACAGCCCCACGCTTATTTTTCCCCTCCTTACGAAGGAGGGGATATAGGGGAGGTTATGGTGCTCCTTACCTTGCTTCTAAGAGGTTTGTATAATCATGCAAAACCCCACCCCACTTGTATCCTCCCCTCTGTAAGGGGAGGAATATTTATAACCCGGCGTTACACAAAGGTCTCTCGAGCAAGGTTGTTTTACAGGTTCAACTGTTTTTCGAAGACGGCGAAAACCGAGGATTCATAAGTTTTGCGCACTTTAGTGAGATTGTTGGTCCGCCACAGGGTGGAAAAATCTGGAGGGTACATCGCGAAGCCTTTGATCTGGCCGATCATGATACGGACGTGCTGGTACCAGCCGATGTTTTTTTGTGACTTGAACAGTTTTTTCACCTTGCGTAGCGCTTGGACTGCCGCATCCGGTTTTTGATCGCCGAACAGGCAGATCCCGTAGCCGACGAAAGCCAGCCCTTCATCAGGCCGCATCGTCGTCGCCTTCAGATACGCCTGAGCTGCCTCGGCGTACTGATGCGTGGCGCTCAGCATGTTGCCGAGATTGAACTGGACGTCGTAATGATCAGGGTAAGAGGCGGCCAGGGCTTTCGCAGTTTTCAGCGCTTCTCCGACATTGCCCGTCCTGGAATAAGCGATGATTATTTTGATCTGCGCGTAAATGTGGAGTTTTTTTTCGGGCCGTGTTTGCAGGAACTTGTTCCATTCCGGAATCGACTCGGCCATGAAACCTTGCCGGTCCAGCTCCAGAGCCTCTTTCAAGGCGGAGTCCCCGGCAAGCAGGGTGCTCGGTCCGAGTCCGAGAACCCAAAGCCCCACAACGATATGAACTACCAGTTTACGCATGAGTTCTTTCCGGTTCAGGCCACTTCCGCCGAATGCCCCGGGAACACGGGTTCGGAGCGGATGAGTGGCATCAGCGCTTTCTCAAGCTGTTTTTTAAATTTGGCTTCCTGTTTGATGATCTGATGGACATCTTCCGGCCTCAAATAAAATACGTTCGAGGAGGAGCCATAGTTGGAATGCAGGACCGCCCGCTGGATTTCCATGTTGAGTTCGGAGAAGACCCTGGTTTCCATCATGATTGTTCCCAGGATATCATGCGTTTCCACTTTGACAGCTCGGCCGATAATGGAAACCTTGAGTTTGATATCCTTGAATTTTTCCATTTCGATTTCGGTGGTGAGGGACCGGCCCTTGTAAAGGGTCGATAGAGGCACGCCGTCGACGAAAACCTGGCGCAGATCTTCATTGAGCTGCTTTTGCAGGTAAAAGAAATTGGAAAACTCGATGGGATTCCCCGCGATGTCGCCAATCTTGAACACATCGAACACATTGTCTTCCAGGGTATGAATGTTGGCTTCCATGATGCTGAGATGGTTGAAAGCCAGCACGGTGGCTATTTTATACAGCAGGCCGGGCTGGTCTTTACAACAGACCACCAGTTCCGAAAACTGTTCCGCATGAAAAAATATTTCTGATGCGAACTGCTCCTGCGATTTCCGGAACTCGCTATAAATCTGCAGTTGCGATTTCATATCGCGCGGCAGGCGGATCATTTTGAAGAACTCCTTTTTTATCGGAGCGGACACGTCTTCCTTCTTTTTATGGTGCAGGGTATTCTGGTAAAAATACTTGAGCTGGTCGATCTGGCTTTTGGACATTTTCATTTTAGTGCCGGCCCGGTCGGCATAGGTGAGCAGGATCAGCATTTTGAACCGTTCAACATCTTTATGCACCAGATCCCACACCATATCAAACGTTTCGTCCTCGTCCGGGTCCAACAGCATGAG
>QIDN01000048.1 GCA_003229345.1 Nitrospirota bacterium
GGTAAGCTTCCTCGGACCACGCATTTCTGGGATAACTTTCCACCAGGATCTCGAACTCCACAAGAGCCTGTTCGTAATTGTGTTTTTTAAAATAGATGGCGGCAATGCGGAACTGTTGCTCGGGGTGCTCTTCGGGTAATTTAAATTCGTTGATCAGTTTCTGATACTCGATGATGGCTTGGTCAAGATCCCGGAAATTGAGTTCTACAATTTCAGCGATATATTTTTGCGCGCCATGGGCATACTCGCCACGGGGACGTATGTTGACTACTTCCTGAAAATAACTGATCGCCTTGGTCGTTTCCCCTAATCCGAAATAATAAATCTCTCCCAGCCGGTACAGAGCTTCTTCAGCATGAGGTCCGGAGGGAGCAATCTCCAAAACGGCGTTAAACAGTTCAATGGCGCTGTGATTGCGTCCTTGCACCCATTCTTCATTAGCTCTAAGCAACAGGCTTTCGGCTCGGTTATCCCCGCAACCCAGTATTGTCAGGAGGAGGATGAATACTGCGATATGAAAAACGATTCGGAATCTGAGTGTCAAGAACATCTTCCTAGAGTGATTTAAAACATAGATTCTTTCCTTCGACAGTCTCAGGACAGGCTCTGCCGTTGGCTCCTCAGCATGACAATACGTATCTCTCTGTCATTCTGAGCGAAACACAGTGGAGCGAAGAATCTGCGTTTTGATTTTTCAAAACCGCTCAATCAATTGAGCAATTACAAAAGCAGAAGGAAGAATCCCCCCATCCCCCTTTACAAGGGGGAGCTTATAACTATCCCCCGCACTTTCTTTTAAAGGAGAGAATTATTCCACAAACTTTTCGACGCCGACCACCTGGGTGTCCTCTTGCATGCGCGCGAGGCGAACCCCCTGGGTGTTCCTGCCAATCACGGATATTTCTTTGACCGCCATACGAATGATGTTGCCTTTGGAGGTGACCATCAACAACTCATCTTCATCCGTCACCCGTTCGACGCCGACCACATGTCCGATCTTTTCGTTGCACCGGATGGTGATCACTCCGGTGCCGCCACGGCCTTGCACCGGATATTCTTCAACCAGGGTGCGTTTGCCGTAACCGTTCTCGGTCACCGTGAGAATGGTGTTGCCGGACTCCACGATTTCGGCACCCACCACCCGGTCTTCTCCTTTGAACCGGATGCCCTGCACCCCGCGGCCCGTACGACCGATGGGACGGACGTCGGTTTCTTTGAACCGGATCGACATGCCGATCTTCGTGGCCAGCAGAATGTCCTGTTGGCCGTCGCTGATATTCGCGGAAATCACCTGATCGTCCTCGTCGAGCGTCAGGCCGATGATGCCTCCCTGACGGGCTTTACTGTACGCCATCAGTGACGTTTTCTTGACAACCCCTTTTTCGGTGGCGCAGAGAACATACTTGTTTTCTTCGAAGGTCTTAACGGAAAGAATGCTGGCTATTTTTTCATTGGGCTTCAACGCCAGCAGGTTGGCGATGGACTTCCCCTTGGCGGTGCGTCCCGCTTCCGGGATGTTGTACACCTTCAACCAATGCACTTTGCCGATACTGGTAAAAATGAGCAGAGTATCCAGATTGGAGGCGACGAACAATTGGTGGACGACATCCTCCTCCACCACAGCCATGCCCTTGATGCCCTTACCGCCCCGCCGTTGGGCGCGGTAGTTACCGGTGCTCTGGCGCTTGATGTAGCCGCCGCGCGAATAGGTGACCACCATATCTTCGTCGGCGATCATATCTTCAATATCGATTTCCGCCTCGTCCGTCTCGACGATTTCAGTCCGGCGGTCATCGCCATACTTATCTTTGATTTCCGTCAATTCGTCGCGGATGATTTTCATCTTGACGTCTTCATTGGCAAGAATGTTTTCCAACGCGGCGATCTCTTTGCGGATGGCTTCCAGATCGTCCATGATCTTCTGCCGTTCCAGGCCGGTGAGTCTCTGCAAGCGCATTTCCAGAATGGCCTTCGCCTGGATTTCGGACAACTCGAACTGGCTCATCAACCCGTCGCGTGCCTCTGCCGGGTCTTTCGCGTTGCGGATCAACTGTACCACCTCGTCCAGGTGATCAAGGGCAACGCGGAGGCCTTCCAGAATGTGCTCCCGTTCGTGCGCTTTCTTGAGATCGAACTCGGTGCGCCGGGTGATGACTTCCCGGCGGAACAATACGAACTGATGCAAGACTTCCTTGAGGTTGAGTACTTTGGGCTGGCGGCCGACCACAGCCAGCATGATGATCCCAAAGGTTTCCTGCAGCTGGGTATTTTTGTACAAGGTGTTGATCATGACCTGCGAATTGATGCCCTTCTTGAGCTCAATCACCACACGAATGCCGTCGCGGTCCGACTCGTCTCTCAG
>QIDN01000480.1 GCA_003229345.1 Nitrospirota bacterium
GGCTGGAACCCATCCCCGCCATCGCCAAGCGTTGGGAGTTTTCCGAAAGCGGGCGCGTGATTACCTTTTATCTGCGCGGCGATGTGAAGTGGACGGACGGCCAGCCGGTCACCGCTCAGCAATTCGAGTATTCCTGGAAACGCCTGCTTAATCCCGATACCGCCGCCCAATACGCCTACTTTCTGTTCGATGTCGAAAACGCCGCCGAATACAATGCCGGTAAAATTAAGGACGCCGATCAAGTGGGGGTGAAGGCGCTTTCTCCAACGGTCTTGCAGGTGCGGCTCAAGCGACCGGTCATTTATTTTCCCAGCCTCACCACCTTCATGGTCACCTTTCCGCAACGCCGGGATGTGATCGAACAATACGGCGACCGCTGGACCGACCCGGCGCATATCGTCACCAACGGTCCCTTCACCCTCGACCAGTGGCACCACGAATACAAACTGGTGCTCCAATCCAATCCTGACTATTATGACGCCCTACCGGCTATGAACCGGATCATCATGTATGTGGTCCGCAACCCAACCACGGAATTGACCCTGTACGAAACGGGCGAATTGGATATGGCGGAACTGCCGCCGGTGGCGATTCCTCATTACCAGACTCACGTCGAATATAAAAATCTTCCCCTGCTTCGCGGTTACTACTACGGCTTCAACATAACCAAACCCCCGTTTGACGATGCACGGGTGCGGCGGGCGCTTTCCCATGCCATCGACCGGTCACAGATTCCCGTCATTTTAAAAGGAGGCCAACTGCCGACGGCTTCCTGGATCCCCAAGGGCATGTTCGGCTACAACCCGAAAATCGGTCCCGCATTCGATGCCGAAAAAGCACGGGCATTACTTGCGGAAGCAGGATACCCCGATGGCAAGCAATTGCCGCCGTTCAGCATCGCTTATAATACCGATCCCACCCACCGGCTCATCGCCCAGTTCGTGCAGGCACAATGGAAAGAGCATCTGGGACTTGAGGTCGGTCTGGAAGATCAGGAGTGGAAAGTCTATTTAAAAAAGCTGGATGTCGACCCGCCGCCGGTGTTCCGGCTGGGCTGGGGAGCGGATTTTCCAGACCCCGACAATTTCATGAACCTGTTCATTTCTACCAGCGGCAACAATCGCCTTCAGTGGAACAATGAACGTTATGATCGCTTGATCGCCCAGGGAGCGGCCGAGCAGGACCCCGAGACCCGGCAAGCCCTCTATGATGAAGCGCAAATTTTGTTGACCGAGACGGACTCTGTTATCATCTCTCTTTTCGTCGCCGCTCAAAACGTACTGGTGAAACCTTATGTGCAGAATCTGGATCTCAATGCCATGGAATGGCTGTATTTGAAACGGGTCCGGTTGGCCGGAAACGAACCTTCCAAAATAAAAACCCAATGACCGATCCCAATCCAGACCTATTGGAATTATCCATTATCGTGGTCACGTATAATTCACGCAGACATGTGCGCGACTGCCTGGAATCGATCCAGCGGACCGCCGGGGACATCGACCACGAGGTGATCGTGGTAGACAATGCCTCGCAGGATGGTACCCCGGATATCATACGCAACGAATTCCCGAATGTGCGTTTGATCGCCAATCCGGAAAACCTGGGATTCGCATGTGGCAACAACCAGGGGATTGCTCAATCGCAGGGGCGGACCATTCTGCTGTTGAATCCGGATACCATCGTCCTGCCGAAAACCCTGATCACTCTGCTGAAGGAAATGAATCAGTCTCCCGAAACGGGGCTGTTGGGGTGCCGGTTGAGGAATGCCGACCGCAGTCTTCAGCAGTCCTTTGGTTACGAGGTGAGTGTTTGGAACGAAGTGATCCGGAAACTTTTCTTCAACCTTTGGGAGAACCACCGTTTTCCTCCCGTCGGCTGGGTGTTGCGTTTCCTGCATTCCCGCAAAAAAGAAGTGGCTTGGGTAAAAGGGGCCTGCATGTTCTCGCGTCGGCAGGTCCTACTCGATGTAAAATTGATGGATGAAACTTTTTTCATGTATCTGGAAGATGCTGATCTGTGCCGTCGCATCCGGCAGTTGGGCTGGCAGGTGTGCTACACCCCCGAAGCGGAAGTGATTCATTTCAGTGGTGAAAGCGTCCGATCCAATGCGGAACGCAGTGCGTTGGAATACCGCAGAAGCCAGCTTCATTATTTCAAAAAGCACTTGGGAGAAAAAAGTCTCAAAGCATTAAAAATTTATCTGGGTTTCAAGATGAGGAAAAGTCTTCTGGTAGTGAATTTCAGGCAGTGGATGGGTTGGGGCGCTCCGGGCTCACTTGCGGAGCAGAAACATTTTCTCCGGGAAACTCTTTCTCTGGTACGGAGTTTTCAATAAAGGCCGGCTGGGGAGTTTACGG
>QIDN01000032.1 GCA_003229345.1 Nitrospirota bacterium
GCCAACCCACTGAAACACGGACTGGGTCAATCCTTTCTCTATATATTGAGCCGCAGAAAGATGCATGAGATGCGTAACAAATCATTTCAGCCTCCCACACTCAATCAGGGGCAACCGGCTCCCGGACCTCATTAAATCCCACAAAAAAAACCGGCCTCGAAATCGAGACCGGTTCAGAAAACAGTTATGTACGAAACAGAATTTATTTTTCGGTCTTAGCCTCGGTCTTTTCTCCAGCCTGTGCTGCGGCCTTTGCTGCTGATTTCGCTGCTGCTTTGGCTTTCTTTTTGGATTGGCCCGTGCCTTTCTTGGTCTGAATCCGTATCTCCTTCAGGCGAGCCGCTTTGCCGCGCAATTCGCGCAGGTAGTACAGTTTGGCGCGGCGGACTTTGGAGTGTTTCGTCACTTCCACTTTTTCCACACGCGGAGAATGGAGGGGGAAAATACGCTCGACACCCACGCCAAACGAAATTTTTCGTACGGTAATGGTTTTCCGGTTCTGACTGCCGCGCATTTTGATCACGACGCCTTCCACCACCTGAACGCGCTCTTTGGCTCCCTCGACAATGCGAATATGCACACGAACGGTATCCCCAATGCGTACTTCGGGGGTTGCTTCCTTCATTTCTTTATGTTCAATCTGATCCACCAAATTCATGAAACCTGTCTCCTTCGACTGAAAAGCGCGGATCATATCAATATCCGCCCAAACTCACAATAAAATAATTATTCGGCCTGCGCCTCCCGTCCCAACAATCGGTCGAGAATGATTGCAACGGCCGCCCGAACCGGCAGGTGATTGTACCCGCTCAGCCCGTCAATCGGGGCCAGTACGATATCGGCCCGCTCCACAATTCCTTTTTCCAAACCCCATCCCGTCCCAAATACCAGCAGATGGGGATGATCTTCATTGAGCGCCGTGCGCACTTCCTGATACGACCGGCTTTGCGGAAATCGCTTGGCGTCCGGGATCACCGTCTTCGGCTGCTTTCCCCGGCGTTGGGTGATATCCGCCACCACCTCATCCAGCACGTTCACCACTCGAGTGTTGAGTAAGGCTTCCTTGCGGGTGGGGTTGTATTCCGCCCCGTACCCCTTCAACCAATGCTCCATCATGCGGCTCACCAGCTTCTGCTGGGTCTCCAACGGCGTCACCACATAAAAGACTCCCACGGCATAAGTGCGGCATATCCGCGAGATGTCATGCACGTCCAGGGTCGTCACCGACGAGGTGACGATGTCTCCCGATTTGTTATAGACCGGGAAATGAACCAGCGCGATGTCGATATTCGTGTGAACTGATTCGGTCAATCTGTGCCGTGTGCCACAAGTTTATTCAGAACCGTCCGTTTTAATCTTGCGATACAAATCGGGACGATATTTTGCCGTTTTCTTAAGCGCTTCCTGCCGCTTCCATGCTTCGATTTTCTTGTGATCGCCGGACACCAGAACCTCCGGTACCACATATCCTTTATACTCCCGCGGGCGCGTGTACTGCGGGTACTCCAGCATCTCATCGGAGAACGATTCCTCCGCCAGCGACTGTTCATCTCCGACCACGCCGGGCACCAGCCGCGACACAGTTTCCACCACGACCATGGCGGGCACCTCACCGCCGTTCAAAACATAATCGCCGATCGATAACTCTTCGTCAACCAGTTTGGAGACCCGCTCATCGACCCCTTCGTAGCGTCCGCATACGAGGATGATTTCATCCTTGCGGGAAAGCTCCCAGGCTTTTTTCTGATCGAAGCGATAGCCGCCAGGCGACAACAGAATGCTATACGCTTTAGGACGATCCTTTTTCACCGCCTCCAGTGCGCGGTCGATGGGTTCGATGTTCATCACCATTCCCACGCCGCCGCCGAAAGGGGTGTCGTCCACCCGGTTATGTTTATCCAGTGTGTACTCGCGAAGATCGTGCGTTCTGATCTCGATAATGCCGTTATCCTGCGCCTTGCTCAACAGGCTTTCACGAAACGGGGAATCAAACATCCCGGGAAAAATCGATATAATGTCAAACCGGATAGTCTTCAAGCAACCCCTCGATGATATGAAAAATCAGTCTGTTCTCCTTGGGGTCAATCGACTTGACCACGGAGTCAATCATCGGAAGCAAGAGTTCTTTGTCGCCATCCTGAACCACGTACACATCATTACTGCCGGTGACAATGATTTCGTTCACCGTCCCGTAGTACCGGCCTTCCTCGTCGAACACCTGAAGGCCCTCAATCTGGAACCAGTAATACTCGCCCTCCGGCAAGGGTTGAAAATCTTCGCAGTATATTTCGAGAGACCGTCCCACCAAGGCTTGTGCCTGCTCAATGGTTTTACAATCCTTGAACTT
>QIDN01000285.1 GCA_003229345.1 Nitrospirota bacterium
GCTCCCCGCTTGGGCTGAATCGGCACGGTTCACAGTTGACCCCAAGGGAGCCGTTTTAGATTCTCGCACCGGCTTGATGTGGCAGAAAACGGACTCCTATCATGACAGGAAAAAGGGAATGAACTGGTACGAAGCCCTGGAATACGTGGACGGCAAAAATTCCGAAAAATTTGCCGGATATAATGATTGGCGTTTGCCGACTCTGGACGAGTTGCGGCAGTTATGGGATTCCAAACGGCCGGTTAAAAGTAAGGATGGCGATCCCATCGGTCTGCCAGAGGTGTTTGCCTCGGGCGGCAGTTATTATCTTTGGACCGGCACCGAACGCAACCTCGACAACGCCTGGTACTTTGGTTTGGGTCAACGCGAAGATTACTGGAACCTAAAAGATTTGGGTGACCTGGACCAGGGAGTCAAAATGGTCCGCAAAGCCCGATAAAAGCCTCACAGGCTATAGCAGGAAACCCCTCTCCCTAACGAGGTGTTCAATGAACAAAAAAGTGAAACTTTCCCTTGGAGGCGGCGTTGCCAGTGTAGCGTTATTGGCCGCCCTCATTCTGATATGGAGTACCCCCGTCCCTGTCTTCTCCCACGGCGAGAAGAAGCATACGCATGACCTTGAAAAACTCCCTGCCAAGCCCGAAGGCATGATCGAGTTTGGCAAAGAAGCTGCTCCCGGATCCGAATACCTGCAGGATATTCCTACTGAAGGCATGGACCACGGTCAGCACGATATGGGGCACATGAATCATGATATGGGTTCCGACTCGTTTCAGAAGCGCGGGGCGCACGACATGGGCAACCTGCAAAAACCTAAAACCAAAGCGCAGGCATTGTTAAACCGGGGCCGCAATATTTATCTTCATATGTGCGTTTACTGCCACGGACGCGACGGCAATGGTGGCGGCACCGCGACCGATTATCTGTTTCCCTGGCCACGTGATTTCCGCAAAGGCATTTTCAAATTCCGCTCGACCCCGACGGGAACGCTTCCCAAGGATAAAGACTTGTACCGCACCATTGTCCGCGGCGTACCGGGAACCTCGATGCCAGCCTGGGGCGATGCCCTCTCGCCACAAGATACCTGGGCACTGGTCAACCTGATCAAAAATTTTTCCGACCGCTTCCGTAGCGAAGCGCCAGGAAAAAGTTTGAGCATCGCCAAGCCTGTCCCCTCTTCCAAGAGCTTGATCGCCCAGGGAAATAAATTATTCGTTAAGCATAAATGCGCGGATTGTCATGGCGCCACCGGCCAGGGTAACGGACGCCTTGCCGAATCGTTGATGGATGCCTGGAAACATGCGGTGTTTGTGCATGACATTACCAATCCAAATTATTTCAAAGCCGGACACGAGCCGAAGGATATTTTCCGAACGATTTCCACCGGGTTGGACGGCACCCCGATGGGCTCCTACGCTCATCTCCCGGAAGAGGACCGCTGGGCGCTAACCCATTACATTCGTTCCAACTTCCGCAAAGGATTTCAAAAGGGAGAATTTGAAACCGATGTGATGTCCTACCAGGTTCCCTACGAGTTGGACACCGATCCCGACAACCCGGTCTGGAAAGACGTCCGATCCACGAACCTGATTCTGCGTCCCTTGTCCGCACGGCGAGGGGCCATTGAGATCGTTAACGTCGCCTCCGTCAACAACGGTGAGATTCTGGCCATCCGCCTTAAATGGAAGGACCCGACCAAGAATGGGTTCATGGAGGGCCGGTCCGATGTGTACACCGACGGCGTGGCGGTGCAGTTGGCACTGGGCGACGTCACCCTGCACACGCACGGCCACAACGAGCCGTTCTTTGGCATGGGCAATCGCGGCAAGCCGGTCAACATCTGGCACTGGAAGGCGGGCCTCGAAGAAACGCTTGAGGCCTCGGAAGATTCTGAATATTCCACTGGCGGGGTCGACATGGACGCTCTCATCTTCGGCGGCGTCATGTCCAATCCCGTTACCAAACTGGGCACCACACAGCAACATGCGGTGGAAGAACTCAACTCGGAAGGCTTCGGCTCCATTACCCCGCAACCCGCGGAGTACCAGAATGTAGAAGGTTCCGGTGTCTGGAAGGACGGCGAATGGACGGTGGTGTTCACCCGCACGTTTGCAGTGTCTGGAAAGTGGGACGCCGTCTTCGACAAAAAGGAACCGCTGTTGGTCGCCTTCGCAGTGTGGGATGGAGAGAAGGAAGACCGCAACGGACGCAAAGTGATCAGCGTCTGGCAGAGGCTCCATATTATGCAATCCCCATCCACCGCCAAGGGGGGCTGATGCGCGGGCCCGGCCAGCGTAACGCTGGACCTAAATCCAGCATTGCGCCCCGTGAACCTTGC
>QIDN01000277.1 GCA_003229345.1 Nitrospirota bacterium
AGAGGGATTCTGCGGCTATGCCTTCAGTTTTGTGGAGGACACCGATCCCGAACGCGCCTCCCGTCTGTACCTTAGAGGGAGGGGTTATGCCGAGCGACTGCTGGTGGCTGATGGTGCACCGGAGAACCTGAACAGTCAAAACCCCGCGCAATTTAAAGAAACGATAAAGACTCTGGATGCAGATCACTTGCCTGGATTGTACTGGATGGGGCAGTGCTGGGCTGGCTGGCTGATGCTCAATCTGGATGACCTTCAGGCCTTTGTCGCCATTTCCAAGGTAGAAGCCGTTTTGCAAAGGGCATTGGAATTGGACGAGTCCTACCACTATGCCGGACCGCACCTGTTGCTGGGCGCGTTTTACGGCGGCCGGTCCAAAATGCTGGGCGGAAATCCGGACAAGGCCCGCGGCCATTTCGACAAATGCCTCGAACTCACCCAGCATAAATTTTTAATGGCAAAAGTGATTTATGCCAAAACCTATGCAGTTCAAATGCAGGATCTGGGTTTATTCAAAAAACTGTTAGGGGAAGTACGGGACGCCCCGGCGGATACCCTGCCCGAACAGCAACTGGCCAATGCCGTGGCTAAGCGGAAAGCCCAAAAACTTTTGGAGTCAGCGGATGATTTATTTTAAACGCAATAAAACTTCTCGTTTCAGTTTGCCGGAAATTAAAAAAAGAATGCTTCGGCCCGCCACCCTGGGGTGCATCGTGTGCGGCATTCTGGCATCCCTGTTGCTGGCGCTGGTCCTGATTTTCGGACAGGCTCCGGAAGCGATGGCCGCCCAAAAAACCCGCATCAAGTTTTCCACTCTGGCTCCGGAGGGTTCTTCCTGGATGAAGGTGATGCGCACTCTGGAAAAAGAATTGGGTCGTGTGACCGGTGGCGAAGTGGGTTTCAAATTTTATCCCGGCGGGGTGTCGGGAGACGAGATCGACGTGATCCGCAAAATGCGCATCGGGCAGGTGCATGCGGCGGGGTTCACCGGTGTCGGTCTCGGGCAGATTCTACCGGAAGTCCGGGTGCTGGATTTGCCGTTTCTGTTCCGCAACGACAAGGAGATCGAATACATCTATGAGAAAATGAACGACTATTTCACAGCCCGTTTCGAGGAGAAAGGTTACATCCTTCTCGGCTGGGTGCCGGTGGGATGGATTCATTTCTTTTCCAAGGAACCGGTAACCTCCGTTGCCAGCCTGCGCCCCAAAAAAGCCTGGATGTGGGAAGGCGACCCCCTGGTACAGGCCACCTACGGTGGGCTGGGAGTCAGCCCGCATCCGCTTTCGGTTACCGATGTCCTGTTGTCCCTGCAGACGGGGATGATCGACACAGTTTACGCCTCACCCATGGGCGCTTTGGCGTTGCAATGGTTCACCAAGGTGAACTATATGTCCGAACTGCGCATGGCCAACGCGACCGGCGGGGTGTTGATGACGAAACGCGCGTTCAACCGTTTGCCGGACAAGCATAAAAAAGCCGTGCGGGATATCAGTCAACGGTATCTGAAAAAACTGGTGCAGAAAATTCAGGAAGACAACAACCAGTCCATCACCGTCATGAAACAGAACGGGCTGAAGATAACGCCGCTACCCAACGGCAGTGAACTGGAAAAATTTTACGCCGTCGGGAGAGAGGTCCAAAATAAAATGAACGGCAAACTGTTCAGCCAAGCCGTTCTGGATCAAGTCATGGCCCACCTCAAGGAAATCCGCTAACCCCTGCTGGGCGCAGGGCCCATTTCGCTGAGGCGTTAGGGCGCGATCAATGAGTTTTTTCGCACCACAAGGCTTTAAAATTATCCGCGGCGATTCGCCGCCCCTCTAGCGAGGGAGGCAACTTGCTGACCGTTGTCGGCAGCCGATGATCGCTGGGCGCAATTGAAGATTTTAAAATTATCTATGGCGATTCGCCGCTTTTAAATTTGCTCCGGGCCTTGCCCGGGCCCAACGGGCGAGTTGTTCCCGTCCGATTTTGGCGTTGTGGCGGATGTCCACCGGAAACGCTGGGTGATACAACACTCGCCGGATCGGTTGGGTGATGGCATGCGACGCGCCCAGTGTTAATAACTCTTCAGTGACGACGTCCTCGTTAATAGAACCCTCTGCTTCAATCACGATGACCGGTGTTTGATTTCCAGCAGGACCCACACCCACCAAGGCGGACCGTTTCACTTTTTCGTGCGTGTTGAAAATCGCCTCGCAGGGAATGGTGAACAGAGTTCTCTCCGCGGTTTGCACCCGGTGACTCTTGCGTCCGCAAAACCACAGGCGGTTCTGTTCATCCAGGTAACCGACATCGCTCATGCGATGCCAGGAATTTTCTCCATCGCGAATCTTGG
>QIDN01000425.1 GCA_003229345.1 Nitrospirota bacterium
GGACTGGATGCACTGTTTCGCGAGCATGAAATTGGGGTGATGATCCATTCCATGAATCCGAGTGATTGGGAAAAGCCTATAAAGGATTTGCTCGGTGATCCTGGGAAAATGAAAATCCTGGGAGACAATGGTTACCGGGCAGTACAAACGCATTACAGCTGGGAGACTATTTGTAAAAAAATCGAGAACACTCTCGAACGATTAGTTTCTTCTAAATGAAAACATTCCTCTATCTTTCCAGCCTGTTGTTGGTGTTGATTCCCACTCATCTGTGGGCCTTCGATTGGTATTACGAAGGACGCTTCCGCGCCAGTTCGCAGGTATTGTTCGACCCTCCCCCCGCTGAACTCTCCCGTTTTGATAATGAAATCGAATTGAGAAACGGTCTGGTCGGAACACTTTTCGAAAAGGACGGTCACATTTTTGATTATGAAGTGGTCGGTGACCTGATTTATACCGGAGGCATTCGCGAAGAAATTGGCGTGGTGGAGGAATACGATGCTGAATTGTTCCGGGGCTGGATTCGATATGAGAAGGACGACTTCAAAATCCGTGGCGGCCGCCAACCCATTCTTTTCGGAGCGGGCTTCTTGTTTCGTCCCCTGGGTTTATTTGATACCCGGGACATTTCCGGAATTATCCCCCTCACGCGCGGCGTCGACGGAGTGCGGTCGACTTATTTCCTGAGCAGTACCTCTTCGGTTGAGGGATGGGCTGTGCCCGCGCAGAGGGATAGTCGAGTGATTGCCGGGATGCGGGGAGAAGTAAATATCGGTCCCATTGAGATGGGGGCCGTTTTGCAATACCATCCCAAAACCAATCTTCCCTTTCTAGCCGACTTTAATCTTGAAATGGTTCAGATGGGATATCACCTCAAGGGCGAGCATGTTGTGGGTTACTGGAACGAAAGCCGGTTGGATATTCAGCAGGACCAGCCCGGTGATCCTTTAAGGTTTGATACGGTCTTCGGTGTCGATTACACTTTTGGTATAGGGCAGGGCCTCCATGTCCTTCTGGAATACTTTCTCAGGACGCAGGAGCCGGGTTTTACCAATATCGATTTAAAGCAGGACCGTACTATCCAGATCATGGGTTTGCTGTTGGA
This sequence comes from Nitrospirota bacterium, assembly GCA_003229345.1. Taxonomy (GTDB): domain Bacteria; phylum Nitrospinota; class Nitrospinia; order Nitrospinales; family Nitrospinaceae; genus SZUA-226. Next base: position 1,106 of record QIDN01000425.1, read on the forward strand.
CCAGCCGGTCGGGATTGATATCATCTGGCGGGCGTTTTTCTTTTTCGACTTGAGTGACCAGAGTTTTCAATTCGCCCCGCAAATCGAATACAACATATGGGAGCAGGTGTATTTGTACATTCAAGCTCAAGTCGGAGGCAGTATTGACGGCAACAACCGTACCGGCCGTTTGTTCCGTAAATCTCCAGTGTCTGTTACAGGAACCGAGTCGCGTGCCGTTCTGTCTCTAATCGCGTTCTTCTGATGAGCAAAATGTTAACTATCGATCATGTATCCAAAGTGTACCGGGTGGGCGGCCAGGATTTCACCGCGCTCCATGACATCAGCCTTGAAATCGATGAAGGAGCGTTCATGTCGTTTGTCGGTCCGTCTGGATCTGGAAAAACGACACTATTGAATTTGATGGGAGGATTGGATCAACCCACCTCCGGTGAAATTCTTTTCAAAGACCAGCCTTTGAGCCAAATGAACCGCGATGAATTGGCCGCCTTCCGGAGAGAGAATGTCGGTTTTATTTTTCAAACCTACAACCTGCTTCCAGTCTATACGGTTTACGAAAATGTATTATTCCCGTTGTTACTCAACGATGCCAAAGAATCGGCTGTCCGGGAAAAAGTCAGATCCCTGGTCGATCTGGTAGGCCTCACTCCTGAAATCAACAAGCGGCCGACAGAGCTTTCCGGCGGCCAGTGCCAGCGGGTGGCCATTGCCCGCGCCTTGATCAAAGATCCCGCTCTGGTTCTGGCGGACGAACCCACCGCCAATCTTGATGCTGAAAACTCTTACCATATCCTGGAATTGATGTTGAAGCTCAACCGCGACTTCAAGGCCGCGTTTGTATTTTGCACGCATGACGAAAAGGTGACCAAATACGTCCGGCGCGAAGTGCGTCTGGACGACGGCTTTGTGCAATGGGACAAGACCAAGCAACCCAATGGCGAATTGAAATGATATTTCAGATCGCGCTTAAAAATTTTCTACGGCAGGGGATGCGGTCTTTTTTGAACGTGCTGGTGACCGCCCTCGCCATGGTAGCAGTGGTCTTCAATCTTTCGCTGTACAATGGATTCCAGGATCAGGCGGTACGCAACATGGTGTCGACCGATGTTGCAGGAGGCCATTACCGGACGCCCGACTTCGATCTTCTCGCTCCGATGGAATGGGAGGACCAAACTTTCAAGACTCCCGATGCCCTTACTGGATTG
>QIDN01000343.1 GCA_003229345.1 Nitrospirota bacterium
CGGAGTTCGGGATGGGTCTCGACCAGGGATTTCATGACCTTCTGTTTTAACAGCGCCCTTTGCATCTGATACAGACGCATCATCATTTCATGAATCCGGGCGTTTTTGAGATCGTCCAGAAGGATGGGCTGACCTTCCGCCACGGCGACCACGGGGTTGTTGGAATAGCTGGCGAAGTCTTCTTTTTTCTCCTCCCCCAGAGGTTGCGCCAGAATCGTACTTGAGAAGGAAAGAATTAAAAGGAGGGTTGTCAAAACAAAAGAAAAACCGGCTTTTGAAATACCATGCATAACTGATCCCAACACTTTCTATAATTCGTATAGAGCCCGTATAGGCCCACACATCAACGCCTGATGCCTATTGCAATCCCTTACTGAGATTACCCTATTATCCAACATTTGAGCCACCAATCGCAATGGGATTGTCAAAAGGGAAAAAGCAGGATTTTCCGGGGTTTATAAAAAAAGGGGCGGCCGGTGCCGCCCCTCGAATACCATTCACATGCAATTTTGGATTAGAATTTACTGCACTTCCAATCAACTCGCCTTGAGCGATTCCTCCGGGTTCAAAAACTTGTGGCAGTTTGCAGCCAACTCGAGAAACGCCTTGGCTGCCACGGAATCGGGCCGGGACAGAACCACCGGTTCCCCGCTGTCGGACCGAATAGCCACTTCAGCATCGAGTGGAATGCTCCCCAGGTAGGGAAGCACCAGTTCCTCGGCCAACTTTTTACCGCCCCCGCGCTTGAACACATCAATTTCCCCGTCACAATGCGGACAATTCATGGTGCTCATATTCTCGATGATGCCGACGATGGGAACGTTGCTGTCGCGAGCAAAGGAGATCATCTTGCGGGCATCCAGCACCGCCAGGTCCTGCGGAGTGGTGACTATCACGGCACCGTCCACCTCGCCGATGAAGTCAATGATGGTGATCTGCTCATTTCCGGTTCCGGGCGGCAGGTCGAATAGCAGGTAATCCAACTCGCCCCAGTTGATGTTGCCGAGAAGCTCGATAATGAAATCGTATTTTACCGCATCGCGCCAGGCAATGTGCATATTGGGATCTTCGATCAGAAAACCCAGAGACGCTACCTTGAGACCGTTGCGGGTTTCGTAAGGCATGATGCCGTCATCCTCGGCTTTCAAACGGATGTTCTCGGCATTGAGCAGTTTGGGGATATTGGGGCCATGCAGATCGGCATCCGCCAAACCGACTTTGTATCCCTTTTCGACCAACGCGATGGCCAGATTGGTGGTGACGGTGCTCTTTCCGACACCGCCTTTGTTACTGCCGATGATCAATTTGAATTTGATATTGTTCATCCGGTGGTTGACAATCCAGCGGTTGTGTTCGTTATGATCGGCTTTACAATCGTTATCATTGTTGTATTCACACATTTCGCAGGTGTGAAGCAAACGACATTCTCCGGTAACAGGCAAATCCATTAAATCCTCCCGTGTTCCTTTTTAGTAAAAATAAAACTTTCACTCATTAATCTCAAATTATTAACCTTTTAAGGCTATGGAATACCGCAAGTATATAATTATTTTTCCCCATATGGAAAGAAATAAAAGGGTTTCTCCGGGAAACAGGGAAGCAGATGCGGATTGAAAAAAAATTGAATCCATTTTATAATATGTCCGCTCTAAACCCTTAAATCAGAAGGCGGAACCCTGTTCGGCACCTTTCTCAGGAACATCATGGAAGTTCCACCTTGCCCCCTGATTACCATAATTATTTTTATTTCAAATAGTTATACCAACCGCCCATTCAGGTGCGGCGGAAAGAGTGGTCCATGAAATCCTGCTGGAAAGTCTTTCCTTTCCCAGCCAGGGCAAAATTTAGTTTCTTAACTTCACTACGGAGGAAGTATTTTCATGAACAAATTGCTTTTAAAACTAAGTGCTCTTTTGTTGACTCTGCTGGTTTTCAGCATCTCCACCGCTGCGGCGGGAACCCGCGCCATTACCATCTCCGAGCCGGCCAATGGCGCCACGGTTACCAGCCCGGTTAAAGTATGCATGGTCACTCATGACGTAACGGCAGAACCGGCCAAAAAAGGTGTGAATGACGGGAAAGGCCATCATCACATTCTGATAGACACCGATCTGCCCAAGGATTTGAGCAAAGCCATCAACAAAGACGCCCAGCATATCCACATGGGTGACGGCTCCAGATGTAAGGAAGTGAAGCTGGATGCCGGTATCCATGTCATTCGCGCTCTGTTCGCCAAGGGAAATCACATTCCCTACAACCCGGTGATTACGGCGACGGTGATCGTCAACGTTAAGTAAGTTTTACACAAAGAGGTTCTCTCCGGTCCCCTCCTTACCAAGGAGGGGATACAGGGGAGGTTTTGGTGACCCTTACCTTGATTTTAGAGGATTTAACAAGCTTCCTCAAGAACCCCACCCCACCTGTATCCTCCCCTCAGTAAGGGGAGGAGTATTAAATTAGCTCCGGGCCTTGCCCGGGTGGCGAACCGCCACAGGTAATTTTAAAACCTGGGTTGGCGAAAGTACCCTTGCCATTCTCCAAAACGACCCAGCCAAATTAGCCCCGGCGCTTCGCCGGCGGAATTCAGTTGTAATCCCCTACCTCTGTTTATACAATTCAAGCTATAGCTCTATAAATCTATGA
>QIDN01000096.1 GCA_003229345.1 Nitrospirota bacterium
GGTCCAGTGTCAAACCAGCCTACGGTTTATGTATGTAAGGAGGGCGCCTGCCACCCGCCTGTACATACAGCCCATGCGCTCTATAATTTGTTAGGACGCCCGCCTGAGATTCGTCTCAATATTTTTAATGAAGACAAAAAAATAAAGGACATGCAGTCGCAGGAGCAAGCCAATTTCCTGAACGCCATGTCCGATATTTTTAAATTTTCCGGGTTGGGAAAAAAGTAAATTTCCGGAATTAATGTCCCGCCGACACCGAGATGTTGATGAAATCCACTACCACACGGGTGTTTACATCAATCAGAAGTACCTGGTCGTTATGAGAAATATATCGCGTACCATGGGGTGCCGGTGGCAACTGGCGAGCTAAGTTGCCATGTACTGCCTGCATTTGGATTCCCGGGGGCAGAACGTCCCGTCTTGCCAAACCGGGCGGCAAATAGTTGTTTTCGTGATCATTTTCGTAGTCATTTCTGTAATCATTTCCGTGGCCTCTTCTTTTATTTTTCCACCTGCGTTTCTTGCCATGCGGATTACGGGGATACTGGCTGTAATAGTTCCGGACCGATTGCCGGTGATGATCGTTAAAAGTAAAGGCGGCCGGTGCCGGAGTGGCTACCGCCACACGGGGTTGGACTGCGACTGGACCTGCGTAACGGTTATGTCCACGGCCATGCCCGTTTACGACACAACCGGAAACGAATACTGCGGCCAGAAACAGAAAAGCCGCCAGCTTACAGGTCAGTTTCAACGGGAGTTTATATTTCTTTGGTAAAGAAATATCAGCAACCGTCGAGTCGGATTTTCGTGAATGCATGTAAGAAATCTCCTTAAATTAATCATCAATGACGATGTAGGGGGAAACCCTGATTTCGGCTTCAGGGTGTACTCTTATTTTGGCTCTATTGTGACCCTGACCATGCAGGTATCCTCTTCCATGTCCCGGATTGACCACACAGCCGGACATAAAAACGGACGTTAAAAATATAAAGGCCAACCCCAGGCAAACCGGGGCTAAAGATTTTTTAGAGTTTGTGCGAGTCGTTTGGTGCTTGTTCATTCTTTGAGTTTGGCTAAAAAGCATAATGGGAGCCTCCATAAAACGATGTAAAATTCCTACGATTAGCCCCCTCCAAATAATTCTGATGCCTTTATAGGTTAATCAAACCCATAAGTTAAGCAATCCTTTTTTGAGTTCCCTTGAATTCCGCCTGTTTAAAATCAGCCCTGATCAAGGACCCAACTTCCCACAATTCAATTATTCACATTGATCACATCCAGGACCCTGTTGGTCCCTTTCTCTATAAGCAGTACCTGCTGGTTGTAGAGCACCCGTTTGGTGTTGGGCGGGGCCGGCGGCAATTGCGATTCCAGACTCCGCGGCAGAGGTTTAGTCGGCTGGGTCAGAATATCGTTCTTGGCCACAGAGGAGGTTTTGTTACGTTTTGATCCTTTGGATTGTTTTCCCCTGCCTTTTCCCGGTTTTTTGGAACTGGAATTCTGATAATAACGCTGGATGAGGCTTCGATGGTTATTATCAAAAACCGATGGCGCAAACGAGGCGGTGGTGGTGGTCGGTTTCGGTGGTGCCATGCTCGGAGCCGGTTCCTGTTGTGTAAATGCAGCGGTTTTATCGGTCTGTTGTTCGCGTTTACCGCGATTCATTTTATTGGCTTTGCCGGAGCCCTTGGAGTTGCCTTTGCCACGACCCCGTTCAACCTTAGCGACTTGAATATTCTCCTCGGGTGTGGGGTTGGGCTGGAGCTGTTCCCTGTCTTTTTTGCCGGAAGGTCCGCGCGCAGAACCACGGTCTTGCTTAAATGGCTTGCCCTTGTTCTCGGAAGGAGAGAAAGATTGCGCTGAAGAATCTTCCTGTCCGGAAAAATTAGCCAAGGCATCTTTCCTGTTTCCTTTGCCTTTCGGCTCTTTCTTACCCGGTTTTCCCCTGGTATCCATCTGGTCTGACCCCGAACCCTCAGCCTTGGGGCTTTCCATTGAAGGTTTGCCCTTGCTTTTGGAAGGGCGATCATAACCTTTGGGAGGTCCCCCTATCTGGCTTGGGTTGCTTTGTTGCGGTCCACCCCGATAGTCTATGTCGGCTTTTGCGTAGGTTGAGGGACGGTCCTTACCTTTTGGAGGTCCACCTGGGCGGTCCTGATTACCCCGTTCCATGCCCGATGGCCGACCCTTTCCCTTGTTGGGGGGGCCACCCCCCTGGTTTCCTTTATCGGTTTTGGCATAAGCGGGGGGACGCTTATCACCTGGGGGCG
>QIDN01000185.1 GCA_003229345.1 Nitrospirota bacterium
CCGTCCGCGTCGAACAGCAGATAACTTTTCATACCATGCAGTATACCCACCGCCCCGTGCCCGAGCGATGCGCCGTGTTTGCCGGTTTCGATACCATGTCCGGCGGCTTCCACCACGATCATTTTGACTTCCTTATCCTCTACGAAGGGGTAAAACAGGCCCATCGAATTACTGCCGCCGCCGACACAGGCAACTAAAGCGTCTGGCAGGCGTCCTTCTGCTTCTTGAATCTGTTCTCTCGTTTCGTCGCCGATGATTCGTTGAAAATCCCGCACGATCATGGGAAACGGGTGCGGTCCCACAACCGAGCCGATGATGTAATGCGTGTCTTCCACCGTGGTGATCCAGTTGCGGATGGCTTCACTGGTCGCGTCCTTCAGCGTGCGGGTGCCGGACGATACCGGAATGACCCGCGCGCCGAGCAGTTTCATGCGGAACACGTTGAGTTCCTGGCGGCGAATATCTTCCTCACCCATGAACACGTCGCACTCCAGATCGAACAGCGCCGCCGCCGTAGCCGTGGCGACGCCATGTTGACCGGCTCCGGTTTCGGCGATGACCCGCTTCTTGCCCATGCGTTGTGTGAGCAAGGCACTGCCGATAGTGTTATTGATTTTATGCGCGCCCGTGTGGTTCAAGTCCTCGCGCTTGAGATAGATTTTCGCACCGCCCAACTTCCGCGTCAGGTTCTGGGCAAAATACAACGGTGACGGACGCCCGACATAATGTTCCAGATAAAACTTGAGTTGTTTCTGGAATTCGGGGTCGTTCCGCGCTTCGTTGTACAACTTCTCCAATTCCTGAAGCGCAGGCATCAACGTTTCGATGACGAACTTGCCGCCAAACTCTCCGAAATGGCCGCTTCGATCCGGCAATGTGGGTGTACTCATAACACTCTCCTTCTTAACTTTTGCGCACTGCTTTTAAAAATGCTTTGATTTTTTTAGGATCCTTCTTGCCGGGCGACTGCTCGACTCCCGAACTGACATCCACGCCATACGGTTGCACTTTCTTGATGGCCACTTTAACGTTTCTGGAATTCAATCCTCCGGCGATAATTACCGGGCCATATTTTTTAGCGCGGGCGACCAGTTCCCAGTCGAACACCTTGCCCGTGCCACCCCATTGGTTTTCTTTATAAGTATCGAGCAGAAAGCCATCTACTTCATACCGGGACATTGCTTTCAACGACGAGGCATCCTTCACCCGCACCGCCTTGATCACCCGGCACTTAATCTTTTTACAAAACGCAGGTGATTCATCGCCATGCAGTTGCACCGCATCCAACCCACAACGATCCACGATGCGGTTGATCTTTTCGGCTGTCTCATTCACAAACACGCCCACCCGGTTGACGAACGGCGGAAGTTTCGCACAAATGTCCCTTGCGGTCGTGGCCGTCACAGTGCGCGGGCTTTTCTTATAGAAAATGAACCCGATGGCATCGGCGCCGCATTCCACCGCCAGCAGCGCGTCTTTCAGGCGGGTGGTGCCGCACACCTTGACCTTAACCGGTGGGTTGGATTTTGCCATGTCCCGTAAACTCCTGAAGCTTATCGGAAATATTCTGCGCCTTCATCAGGCTTTCGCCGATAAGAAACGCATGCATCCCCAACCCTTCGAATTCCTCAATCTGCGCCCGGCTGTGAATGCCGCTTTCGCATACGAGAAGTAGATTATTCATGCCGCGCGTTTCCTTGAGCAGGCGCTTTGAAATTTTCAGATCGGTCTTGCCGCTGGTCAAATCCCGGTTGTTGATCCCCAACAACTCGACACCGGCATGAAACGCCTTCTCCATATCCTTCTCATCGTGCGTTTCCACCAGCGCCGTCAGGCCGATTTCCTTGCCCAACTCCAACAGATCCTTCAGCTGGTTCTTATCCAGCGAGGTGGCGATCAACAGAAAAAAATCAGCCCCACAGGCACGCGATTCATACACCTGGTATTCGTCAAAAATAAAATCCTTGCGCAGTAGCGGAATCGATACGGCCTTACTGGCCTGCTCAACATAGTCCAACTCCCCGCCGAAAAACCGGCTCTCGGTCAGAATGGAAATCGCCGCAGCGCCATTGTCGGCATAAGTCCGGGCAATCGCCAGGGGATCGAACTGTTCCACCAGATCACCCTTGAACGGTGTGCGCCGCTTGATCTCTGCAATGATTTTCGAACTTTCTCCTGAAACTTTCAACGCGTCCATAACGGGAATCACATCCCGCTGGTCGCCCATTCTGATTTTGACCTCGGTTAGCGGGATCTCGCGCTGAGCT
>QIDN01000438.1 GCA_003229345.1 Nitrospirota bacterium
GCCGCTGTCGATGGAACTCTGGAGGTACTGCCCGGCGTGTTCTCCTCTTTTTTAACCACAGTTGCCATCTTCGGCTCTATCGCGGTTTTGATTGAAGGTGAAATTGGATTGGTACTCTGGGTTATGCCGGTCATCCTTATTGTGACCCTGACCGTCAGTCTGGTCGAAGCCTTTTTCATATTACCCCATCACCTCTCGCATTCCATTCATTCAAATTCGGCCTCGGCGCCGAATAAGTTCAAACAAAAGGTCGATGCCTCCTTGAATTTTCTGCGCGAACAGGTTTTGGGACGCATCGTGGACTGGTCGGTGAAGTGGAGGTATTTTTTCATCGGCTTAATAATTTTAATTTTTGTTTTTTCATTAGGAATGGTAACGAGTGGAAAAATCAAGATTATCGCCTTTCCCGAAATTGATGGCGACGTATTGGAGGCACGGATTCTTCTTCCTCAAGGAACTCCCTTGTCCCGAACGGAAGAAATCGTAGAAAAAACCATTCAGGCTCTTAAAGAAGTCGACGAAAAGCTCCAACCCCTTCAACCTGAAAGACAACATCTGGTCGAAAATATAAACATCCAGTTCAACAAAAATTTGGATGCGAATGAAACAGGAACTCATGTCGCTACGGTTTCGATAGATCTGTTAAAGGCGGAAGTACGAAACGCCAAGCTGGACACCATTAAAAATATGTGGCGGGAAAAACTGCAGGACCTGCCTGATATCATTAATTTAACATTTAAAGAACCCACCTTGATCCCGGGGGGCATACCGATTGAATTCCGATTACAAAGTAGCGACCTGGGACAATTGAAACAAGCCTCGCTGGAGTTGCAGGATTGGTTGAATCAATACGTGGGCGTTTTTGATTTGAATGATGACTTGCGACCGGGAAAACCGGAAATAGCTGTGCGCCTCAAGGCCGGGGCGCTGGCACAGGGAATGGATGCCTCCGCCATCGCCAGCCAATTGCGAGCTGCTTTCTATGGCCAGACGGCGGATGAATTCCAAGTGGGTTCCGAATCGTATGAAATCGACGTGCAGCTCTCTACCTTGGACCAGAACAGCTTGGATGATCTCGACTATTTTTACGTCACTACAAAAACCGGCGATCGAATCCCCTTAAAAAACGTGGCGACCTTGGAATATCAGCGGGGCACAGCCCGTATTTCAAGAATTAATTCCGTACGCACGGTAACCGTTCAGGGAGATGTGGATAACCACCTGGCTAATGCGGCGGAGATTCTGGCAGACACCAAAGCGAATTTCCTGCCTAATCTAAAACAAAAGTATCCGGACATTACTTTTTCTCTGGAGGGCCAGGAGAATGAATCCAAAAAAACCGGAAAGTCCATGCTCAAAGCCTTCCTCGTCGGGATTATAGGAGTTTTTGTTTTGCTGAGTTTTCAATTCAGGAACTATGTGGAACCGTTGGCAGTCATGTCCGCTATTCCGTTGGCACTGGTGGGAGTGATCTGGGGTCATTACTTCATGGGATTGGATATTTCCATGGTGAGCGTGATGGGCTTGATTTCCCTGACCGGCGTGGTCATCAACGATTCAATCCTGCTGGTCACATTTATCAAACACCACTTAAGGGAGGGCGATTCTCCAGCAGAAGCCGCAAAAAGGGCCAGCCGGTTGCGTTTTCGGGCGATCCTTTTAACATCGCTGACCACGATCATGGGACTGCTGCCTCTCCTGATCGAAAGAAGCCTGCAAGCCCAGGTGTTGATCCCGTTAGTGACCAGCATCGTCTTCGGCATGCTGGCTTCCACCGTGTTGGTTCTTCTCGTCGTGCCGGTGCTCTACGCGATTTTAGGCGACCTCAACAAGATTCATTTTTCAAAATAAAAAGCCCCCTAAATATGGCCGGCAGGTCGCTCAAACAATAAAACTGGCTTATAATTAATAGATAGATGGCCTACCCTCTTCACGGACCATCTATCACAATATGAAAAAAATATCTTAACGACAGCCCTTTCCTTCCTCTGGAAAGAAGACAAACCTTTTTAAATCTAATGTTATGAGCGATCCGAGCAATTCCAAAGCCAACGCCTATTGGCGGGAAAATATTCGCACCGTGCTGATGCTTTTGGCCGTTTGGTTTATCGTTTCGTACGGCATGGGAATTCTATTTGCCGACGCATTGGATAATATCCAGTTCTTCGGTTTTCACCTCGGTTTTTGGATGGCGCAACAGGGATCCATTTATTGCTTCGTCATTCTTATTTTTGTTTACGTCTACAAGATGAACAAACTGGACCA
>QIDN01000201.1 GCA_003229345.1 Nitrospirota bacterium
CCTTGGACAACCTCATCAACTTCGCGGCCGGAGCGGCACTGGATACCGAGCCATAGGTCACATGATCCCAACCTTTTTTCCGGATAGCGGCGGCATCACATAACCGGCAATGTAGTTCATAAGCAATCACCATGGCGAGAAGGAGGTCCTTTCCGGACTTTCCCTCCGCTTCCGCCACATTGAGACAGGCGGGGATGTTGTCGCTCGGGTGTGCGGGTTCTTTATTTAGGTAGGTGTCGTTCCAATCCAACGCCCGGATCATGGTTCCCAAATAAAACGCCGCATCATAAACGGGGGATTTATGAGACGTCCCCAAAAGAGTGGAACCCTGTTCCGAATAGGAGGTCAGTGCAAAATTCCGGATCGCGACCACGGGGGGGGAGTGGTAGGCCGCGAGGGAAGCCGCAAAGCTGTCAAGAAGCCGGGCTTTGGTTGCCTGGATAGCCTGAGGAGTCAAATCCGTGAAGGATAATTCGTATACATAATCGGTTATCCGGGCTTCAATTTGGTCCATCCGATTCACCTTGAATAGAAACAGCTCCCACCCAACCAATATAATTCCTGAAAACTAATTAATCTATATTTTTATCGTTCTACCCGGGAACGAGGGTTCCAGATCCGAATCGTTTTTTTAGGGAATTGGACCCAAAAAGATTTTATACTAGGGGTATGGACAACGGCCTTTGATCCGCTGGCAGAGAATATCCTAATGGAACCTCACCGAATTCTCATTTGGGAGAACTAAAAAGGGGAGGGGATCAATGATGGAGTACACAAATGGCTTTGGACTACAGCGTATTTAGTGCAACCGATCAAAAATCAGAGCGGCCCAAAAGCCAGAATTTTTTCAATTACAACCCCCACCTGAAATTCCTGATCCAACGCTACGACGGCAACGATCCCGAACTGACTTTGGATATCCTGAATATGATCGGCGAATTGAGCGCCCAGCATCTCGCTCCCAAAGCCGCCGAGAACGATCGAACCGGGTGCCGTTTACAATGGCAGGTCGGAAAACACCGACTGTCCCAATCTGATTTTCATAAATTCAATGAACTCAAAGAAGAGGGTTCCAAAGAATCCTCCTATCCGGATGACGCAGTGGGCCGGGCCTTGAGGGACTTGCAAGCCGACCCTCATCTTCCGGTTTTTTCAGAGGTTCTGCTCCCCGAGGGCGCTCAGGAACAAGTCCACTCGTTGAGAGAGCAGAGCCTGATCGGTTTGCCGCTACCGGATACCTATGGTGGTGGCGGTTTGTCTCAAATGATGGCCGGAGCGGCCCTGCTTTTTTATGCGCAGGCGGATGCTTCTTTGTTCCTCCGTGTCATGCTGACCGAAGGCGTCGCCGATCTGATCGATAACTTTGGCGATGACGATTTAAAAAAGAAGTATATTCCATTACTTTGCTCGGACGATCCGGTCAACCATTTCATCGGGGCCATGGTGATCACGGAACCGGAGGCCGGTTCGGATTTAAAAGGAATCATAGTCAAAGCTGTAAAAAAAGAAAATAAATATTTGCTTGGGGGAAGGAAAATATTCATCACCAATCCGGATGCGGATGTTTGCGTTGTTTTAGCCAGAGTGGAAGGTGCGCCCCAGAAGACTCTGGAAGGTCTAACCCTGTTTTTGGTTCCAAAATATTTGAAGGATGACCAGGGGCAACCCATCCGAAATCACATTCTCATCGAAAACCTGGAAGAAAAACTGGGTATTCATTCTTCGCCAACTGGAACCATGCTGTTTAAGGGGGCGGAGGCTTATTTGATCGGGAACGAAGGGGACGGCTTGAAACAAATGCTTTACCTGATGAATAAATCGAGATTGGGCATCGGCGCGCAAGGCCTTGGAATTGCTGAGCAGGCTTTCCTGGAATCCGCCATTTTTTGCACGCAAAGAAAACAATTCGGAAAATCCCTCGCCGAGCTTCCTTTGATGCAGGAAATCCTAGCCACTATGCGGATAGAAAACGAAGCGGTCACCAGCCTGATTTTTAAAGCATATCATTACATTGACCAATATCTGGAGCTGAGGAAAAAAAATCAAACCGGAGAAATGACCCAAACCGACCAGAGGGCTTTGGGTAAATATCAAAAACTGATTCGGATATTGACTCCCCTGGCCAAATACCGCGGATCGGAGTGGAGCGTCACCGCTTCAGACATGGCGGTCAGCAATCTGGGCGGCTATTGGTATATCTGTGATTTCCCGGTGGAACGGTTGATGCGAGATGCCAAAATCACGACCATTTACGAAGG
>QIDN01000445.1 GCA_003229345.1 Nitrospirota bacterium
CAACCCTCCCAAAGTCTTTATTTTCAGTGCCTTTAACGCTTAACAGAGTACACCCGGCACCGGTTTCGTGGTGCATGCGAAGTAAGGCTTGGAGGGTTGAGGGTTGGATCAGCGGCATGTCTCCGCACAGGACCAGAACGTCCCCCTCAAAGTCCTCCAAAACGGCCTGAGCTTGTAGAACCGCATGGCCGGTCCCCAGCTGTTCTTCCTGCTCGACAAACTCAACGGGACGGTTGGCACAGATCTGCTTGACTTCCTCGGCCTGATACCCCACCACCACCAGAACTCGCTCGGGATTCAGGGTAGCCACCGTGTCCAGCACATGAATCAGCAATGGACGCGACGCCAAAGTATGCAGAACCTTGGCGCGGTCGGAATGCATCCGGGTACCCTTACCGGCGGCCAGAATGATGACGGCTAACCCTTGTCGCGGCATTTGATATTGTAGTCTTGGATTTTTTTGCGGAGGGTGTTGCGGTTGATTCCGAGAATGTTGGCAGCCTTGGTGCGGTTGCCCTCGGTTTCCTGAAGCACGATTTCCAGCAGAGGTTTTTCCACTCCACCGATGATCAAATGGTGGAGACCGCCGTTTTGCCGACAATCCATATGCGACACGTACTTTTTAACGCTGGTATCCAACCATTTCTCGAGAAACGTTTGGATTTTTTTATCAATCTTAGGCATAGGCGTCCAACGGGTAAATGACGTTATAGATCGGCTGTCATGGAGTGGAGATGGCGCATCGTAACAAACCCGCTTCGGGAGGTCAAGAGCAGGTTCCTGCCCACCCATTTTAAAATAATTTTCAGTTGATAAAAAACAATGGGATGGCATAAGATGGGAAACTATTTATTCAACGCAAAAGAGAGCAGAAGATTTATTGTGAAAGTCGCCTTCGCCACCCTCGGTTGCCGGACCAATCAAAACGACACCGCGGAAATGCAGACCGTCCTGGAACAGGAAGGGTTTTCCATTGTCGGTTCCCAGGACCGGGCCGACATCTATGTCATCAACACCTGCACGGTAACCGCCAAAAGCGATTCCAGCTCACGCCAGGCGGTGAAGAAATCCTTGGCGATCAACGACGACGCAATGATCGTGTTTACAGGGTGTTATGCCCAAAACAGCCCGGAAGAGGCGGCGCAGATTTCGGGTCTGGATGTGGTTCTGGGGAACGCCAACAAGCTGGAAATAGCCCAGGTGATCAAAACCCAACTGAACCGGCTTCAGCAGGAAGATGCCTTCGGCCTGCCGCTGGTACACATGTCCGACATCACCCAGAAATGGGATTTTAAGACCATCCCTGTTTCCGATTTCCATGGTAAGACCAAAGCCTTCATCAAAGTACAAACCGGGTGCGAGGAGGCCTGCGCCTTCTGCACCGTGGTGCGGGCCAGGGGGCGGTCCATCAGCGATTCACGGGAAAACATTCTCAATAACGTGCGCCGCTCTCTGGCGACCGGATTCCGGGAAATCACCCTCACCGGAATCAATCTGGGAACCTACGGTATGGATACCAATCCGCCGGAAACATTTTTCTCTCTGGTGGAGGAGATTCTTGATCTCGAAGGCGAGTTCCGCGTGCGCCTCAGTTCCATCAATCCCATGGAAATCGACGACCGGTTGATCGCGCTCATGGCGGAACGGGACAACCTGTGCTCGCATTTTCACATCCCTTTGCAAAGCGGCGACGACACGATTCTCTCCCGCATGCGCCGCAACTATAACGTCCGGCAATACCGCGACGTGGTGGAGAAAGTCGTTAACCGGAATCCGGGATTGGGGCTGGGAGCGGATATCATTGTCGGCTTTCCCGGCGAAACCAGCGCCATGTTTGAAAACACCCGGCGGATGATCGAAGACCTGCCCTTCACTACTCTGCACGTGTTCTCCTACTCGCCTCGCCCAGGAACCGAGGCCGCCGGATTCACCAATGATGTTCCCAAAGCCGTAAAAAAGGAGCGCAATAAAATCCTGACCGAACTGGGAAACCAAAAAGCCCGGCAGTTCCGGGAGAGTTTACTGGGCCAAACCGTCCCGGTGCTGGTCGAGAACAGCCGCGAGCCGCAAACGGGACGCCTGCGGGGTCATTCCGACACCTACATCCCGGTGTCTTTCGAAGGCAGTGATGAATGGATGAACCGGATCATTCCCGTCCGCGTCACTGAAGTTTCGGAACAACAGGTTTCCGGATACCTGCCGTCATAACCCTGACAACCAGTTCAGAAATACCATCACCCATATTTTCGCGGGAA
>QIDN01000212.1 GCA_003229345.1 Nitrospirota bacterium
GCAACCTATTTTAAGGGCCAATCATTTTTACCGGGCGGTTCAGCTGGATTCTGGGCCGCATACCTTGGAATTTGACTATTTTCCGGAAGGATTCAAGGCGGGCCTGATTGTCAGCTCTGCCGTATGCATTCTCCTGGTGGTATTGTCCCTCTGGAGATGGCGTCAGGCCAGCCTGATTCAGCGCGAATAGGAGATTGACTCCAGGCGGGACCCGGATTCATGAATATCATTAAAAAACCCTTTTCTTGTTCCATGGATTCGTTACCATAATAAAGAAGGGTTTTGCATTTTTCAGTCAGTCTAATCTCTCTTTAGAAATCCAATTATCCATGTATAAAAACAAATCGGTTGCCGTCGTGGTAACGGCACATAACGAAGAGAAGCTGATCGTCAAGGTGCTCGAGACCTTGCCGCATTGGGTCGACAAGGTGGTTGTGGTCGACGATTGCAGTGATGATAAAACCGTCGAAATCGTTGAACAATATATGAAGGTGGACAAGAGGGTGGATCTGATCCGTCATGCAGAGAATCGTGGGGTAGGCGGAGCTATTCAATCGGGTTACCGAGCGTGCCTGGAAAACAATATGGATATCACTGTGGTCATGAATGGGGACGCTCAGATGCATCCCGACGACCTGCCTAACATAGTCGATCCCGTTGCCACAGATATCGCCGACTACTCGAAGGGCAACCGTTTGTTTCATGGCGAAGCGTGGGAGTTGATTCCGCGCTACCGATATATTGGCAATGCCGTTCTGTCTCTCATGACGAAAATCGCCAGCGGATATTGGCATGTGGCGGATTCCCAGAGCGGGTTTACCGCCATGTCTTTGCGGGGACTCAAATGTATCAATATCGATAAAATCTTTCAGCGCTACGGCGTACCCAACGATATTCTGGTCAAGCTCAACATTGAAAATATGCGGGTGGTGGACGTGCCTATTCGCCCGGTCTATGGGGTGGGGGAGCAATCCGGAATACGTCTGTATAAAGTAATACCAGATATTTCATTTTTACTCTTTAAAGGATTTTTCAGCAGGATGTTTGGAAAATACGTGATCCGGGATTTTCATCCCCTGGTATTTTTTTATATCATGGGATTCGTTGCTTTCCCGTTAGGTTCCGGAATGGGATTGTATTATTTTTGGTACCGGATTTTTGTCGGGCATGTAACTCCCATAACGGCATTGTTTGCTGCCTTCCTGACCATGATGGGTTTGTTATTCTTGTTATTTGCCATGCTGTTTGACATGGAGTACAACCGCGATCTCAAGAAATAGATTGCCAAAGTTTCCGGTAGTCCGGCCGCTTCCGTTGAGGATGAATTAAAAGTCTGCGGACGAGCCCGCGCCTTCCCGAATTTATAAAATATGCAGCCTCCCGATAACTCCACCATTCATGGCAACCCCAAAGTTCGAGTGGAAATCCTCGGTATTGTCATTCTATTGCTGGTCGCGGCAGGTTTTTTTTACCCCATGTTGTTTGATGGGAAAGTTATTTTTTACCGCGACTACAACCTGATCACATACCCCATCCGGTATTTTCTAGGACACACCTTTAATCAAGGTGCGATTCCCTACTGGGTACCTCATGCCAATGGAGGAATGCCCTTCATGGCCTCCTTTCACCCTGGTGTGTTTTATCCTCCCAGCCTTTTATTCATGCTGGAAGACACAACGTATGCCCTAAACCTGTTTTACGTCCTTCACTTTATAATTCTGGGGGTTTTTACATATCTGTTAGCGCGGAGCTGGGGCCTGTCATTCATAGCGGCTTTGTGTAGCGCGATGACGGGTATGTTGAGTGGGTTTATGATGGCTTCCGTACTTCTCAGTAATTTATTCATTTCGGCGATTTGGTTGCCGGTGATTTTCTGGTTGTTTCACCAATATTGGGTTCGAAAGCACATCGGTTATTTTATCGGGTTGATAGTGGCGATAGCTACCCAAACGTTGGCGGCCTGTCCGGAAATCAGCATCATGACCATGCTCCTGCTGTATGCCCATTCTCTTTATTTTCTGCCCAGATCCCCGGGATTATCTGGAATTGGGCGCATGACGGCTTCTCTTGGATTGGCCGTGGTCCTGGCTTTGGGATTATCCGCCTTCCAGTTGGTTCCCACGGCAAGCCTCATCAAGCATTCCTTCCGGGATGGTGGACTCGACTACAATAGTCATACTGAATGGTCTCTGGAGCCGTCCAAGCTTTTAACTTTTGCTTTGTCTCCTGATTATAGTGAATACTTGGATTCCGA
>QIDN01000011.1 GCA_003229345.1 Nitrospirota bacterium
GATGGCTTTGGCGGCCAAACTTTTTCCGCACCCCTGCACACCCAGCATGAGCAGTCCTTTCGGCTCCGGCAGGCCATACTCGCGCGCTTTGTTACTGAACGCTCCGCCGCGCTCCTTCAGCCATTCCTTGAGTTTGCCCAGCCCGCCGACGTTCGACAACGTGGTTGACAGGCCGATGAAATCGAGGATGCCGGATTTACGGATGAGCTGTTTCTTTTCGTTGATGATGCGCGGCAAATCGGCCTTGCTGAATCTACGGTCGGTGATCAGCGCCTTGGCGTATACGTTCTCCGCCTCGTTACGGGTGAGCCCGAGCGTAGCCTGGATCACTTTTTCCTGCAGGTCCCGGGTCAACTCCACCTTGACCTTTTGGGATTTGCGATACGGCTCCAATAGATTGTTCAGCACGTCTCCAAGCTCGTCGGCATCCGGTAGCGGCATGTCGTGCACAGTGATGTCCTTTTCCAACTCCGGTGGAATTTTCAGCACTGGCGACACCAAGAGAACGGTTTTGTAACTGCGTTTCAGATTGCGCACCAGGTCGCGCATGAGCCGGAGTATTTTATGGTCCTCCAGATAGGGATGAAAATCCTTCAGCACGAACACCGCTTTTTTGTCGGAGGAGTCGATGTACTTCAACGCCTCTTCCGGCTGAGTCGATTTCTTGGCGTCGCCCTGCGGCGGCTGAAATCCTTTGGAGCAGGACCAGGCAATGACCTCCTTGCCGGTGGCGCGGCCCACTTCCTCCAGCATTTCTTCGGCGCGGGTTTCCTCACTGGTCACCAGATAAATCAACGGGTAACGCGCCCGGATGCTGAGTGACAGTTGCAGTTTTAAATTATCCATGGGTTGTCCCATCCATTAAAGTTCGAGAAACGATGACCGGTCCTCCACCGCGTGCGGTTCGTGAACCAATTGATGATAATGAAAGCTCTGTGAATCCAGGATAGCCATGCGGTTGGCGGTTTCACTCACCGCGACGGACTGGATTCCCCCGACCAACGGGAACCGCCACACCAAATTCCCGCTGGGCACCTGGTAGCAGGACAGCATGTCGCCGCTGGGCACCAACTCGAGAACATCCTTTTTATATTGGCCGAACAGGGAATGCGAGCTGTGAGCGGTAACCTCCCCCAGTTTGCGTCCGTCATGGCCGCATAACAGCACGTCGCCTTGCTGGTTGCGGAAGACGACCTTTTTTTTCAGGGCAATGATTTCCTGGATCGGTCCCTTCATTTTATGTTGCCACTGTTCTTTGCCGTTCAAATCCAAACTGTAACAGCGGCCCATTTTTCCGCCGGCAAAAATTCCATCCTGGGTGAGTTCGAGCACGGTGACCGGCCCGCCCAATACGGTCCGCTTGAGCTTAAAACTCTTCAGGTCCAGCACGAACAAAATTTTCGGTGATGATTGAAACACCGCCCGGCGCGCGAGGTTATGGACGCGGAGGTTATAAATCTCTTTCTTGAGATTACGGCTCCAGACTTTTTTGCCTTGTCCGGAGTAACAGGTCAGCTTCTTGAATTTATCAAACGCCAGAACAGCGGTCCCCGAGGGCGCCAGCGCAACTTCGCTCAACTCGGCGTTGTAAAATGTCAGGTGCTTCTCGCCCAGGGTCTGCGTATCCAGAATGAACATCTCGGTGTGGCTGAACAGCAAAACCTTCTTGCCGTTGCGGGAAAGCCGAGCATTGGGAAGACGCGTCATGAAATGTTTGATCCACACCAGGCTTCCGGCGGAATCGTAAAGTTGAAACTCCTTGCCGTCCGCAAGGAGAATGAACCGTCCATCCCCTGAAATGTTCAACATGCCGGGCGATGCGCTGACCTTGTGGACGGGCTGGCTCCAGATTTCCTTGTGGTCGCCGAGATCGTGGAACTGGGTCAACTCCAGAAAGTTTGAGCGTTGCTCCGTTTCCTCCAAAAATTTAAAACAGGTCAGCGTCCCGTTCTCTTCCGCAACGATGACCCGCGTCCCACGGCGGTCGATCCGGCAATGGGTAACGGGAGACAACAGTTCTTTTTCCCAGACCACGGCGGCGCTTTTGGATGCCATCGTAATTTTCCCCAATTGATCCGCCAATAGTAAGAACTTGCCGTTGCCGCTGACATCGACATGAGCAACCGGGCGATCCAGATCAATCTGGCTCAAAGTCTGGTTGATCCCATTGTAGATATAGACTCCCTTATTAAAACAGGAAATCGCGAACACGTCTCCCGTGTCGCTGATGGCAAACTCGGAAGGCATA
>QIDN01000365.1 GCA_003229345.1 Nitrospirota bacterium
ACCCGCGCCATCAGCTTGAGCAGGCGCAAGGGTTCCATCACGTAATAGAGCAGGCCAAAGCAGAGGATCGTATCGAAGCGATCCGGTTCGCAGGCTTCCAGAAATTCAAAAACATCTTTCACTTCAAACCGGTAAGCATCGGGAGAAATCTGCATTCGGCTGAACAAATCCTCTCCCTTCCGGATCAGGGCTTCTTCGGTATCGATGCCGTGAACATGCCGCGCTCCAAGCTGCAGGGCGGCATAGGAGAGGGTGCCCATATGCGAGGCCAAATCCAGCACCCGGCAATCCTGGATCACGTCCACATGTCGGGCCAGCAGGGTGTCCACGCGAGCGTTCAAGCATTCGTAATGATAAGGGATGGCCCAGCGCTTGTCTCGGCTGTCTTCTTTCAAGAAGGGCGAATCTTCTGGAAAATAATGGGTAATTTTTTTCAACGATAACCTATTGATTTAATTAATATTATTGTATTTCAGGAGGCTCGGAGTGAAACTGGAGTTTTCCTGCTGGCGAATATTATAGCTCAATTGACTTGAAAACCCGGCGATCCTCCCTAAAGCCTTGCCTCGGGAATCAACTGGCTTCATAATAGAAGGCAACCTTATATTTATCAATAACAAGCGCCATGTCTGGGATGGACTCCTGCCGACCGTCCCACGAGGTCTATTGTTTCATGAAGTCTATCACTCTGTCCCAGGGACTCAATCAGGAAGAAATCGTTCGCAAAAAGCTGGAACTGGAAGAGTTGGAGCAGCAACTGGCCGAGAATGAGCTGGATCTGTCCACCGCTCGGCGCGATCTGCATCTGTTCGAGAACCGCTATCAACGGACAGTCGGTTGCAAGTACGCTGAGTTGGATCGGCTTAAAGCCTCGGTTTTTGAAATGGCCACTCGCATTTATCCAGACTCCAAAGACTTCCGGTCTCAGGCGGAAGCCGCGCGGGAACAGGCGGAACAATCCGCTCATAACTGGGAAGTGTATCAGGAGGCAGCGGATGTGGAATTACCCGAGCCTAGCGAAGAGTTGAAAAAACTATTCCGCGATGCCGCTAAAAGAATTCATCCCGATCTCACCACCGATCCGGAAGAGCGGGAAAGGCGGCATGCACTGATGGCCCGGCTCAACCAGGCGTATGAATTGGGTGACCTTGAGCAGGTCCAGGCGATTTTGAACGACTGGGAAGTCATCAACGATTGGGATCAGCTCACTCCCGGTAAACAGTTGTCGCGCCTGCTCAAACAAATCGGGCAGGTGCGCCACCGGTTCAACCAGATTCAAACCGAACTGGAGCAACTGAAACTTTCGGAAATGTTCCGCCTCAAGGACTTTGTGCAAACCAGTGAAAAGCAGGGAGAGGATGTGCTCGCCGCGATGGTGGTGGAGGTGGATGAGAAAATCCAGAACCTGCGTATCCGCGTGAAAAACCTCGCCATAGATTGCTCCCAACTTTAGGATAACGCATGGCCAAGCAACCTCGACCTTCCCGTAACCTTCCGGCCCGAGTTCAACCAAAACTTCCCGGCGCGGCGCGCCGTTCCCTGGCCTTGTCGAACAGGGGTCTCGAGTTTCTGCATAAAAATGACGATGGGCAAAAACTGGATACGATGGTTTGGCCTGCGCGCGGCTCTTTGCCCTCAGTCGAGCGTAGAAACGTCGCTTTGTGGATTCGGGAGGCGGACCGGGGCGAACCGCAGGCCCAATACAATGTGGGTGTCATGTTCTTTAAAGGCATCGGCGTGGAGCGGGATTACGAAGAAGCGCACCGATGGTTCCTGAAGTCGGCAAAGCAGGGGGCGTCCAACAGTCAGGGATTTCTGGGAATTTTGTACGAACAGGGTTTGGGTGTCCGGCAGGATCTGGAGGAAAGCCTGAAATGGTATACTCTTGCCGTGCGCCAGGGCAATTTGGAAGCGCAATACAATCTGGGCCGCATGTACTACAACGGGATTGGGGTGGAGAAAAATTTTAAGGAAGCATTCATCTGGTTCCGCAAAGTCGCTGAATGCAACCACGCAGCCGCCTTGAACCAACTCGGTGTCATGTTTGAAAAAGGAGAGGGAGTATCCCCGGACATCGAACGTGCCTTGAAGTGCTACCGCGGAGCCGCGGAGCAGGGTAACGAGGAGGCTCAATACAACCTCGGAGATCTGTACGAGCAGGGAAAAGAGGTGGTGCAGGACCGGGACTTGGCGATCCACTGGTTCACACGCGCCGCGGAAGCGGGGCTGGATATG
>QIDN01000265.1 GCA_003229345.1 Nitrospirota bacterium
GCACGGACCAAAACGTGGGCTCCCGGCAACCTCGGGCAGAGTATCCGTATCCAGGGCAGCAATTTGACGGAGCGCCCGGGGATGGAGTGAATCACCGCACAGATCGCCCAGGTGGCCGGACAGGTCACGGAGTATCCCGACGCCATCGATAAGACCCGGTTGTTCCCGGCCCGGGGGCCCATAACGTACCAATTTCATAATATCTCCGGAAGAGTTTGCACGAGTGTATTTCGAATCCGCCGCCCCCGGCCAGCCACACGGGCCAGGCCGGTCGCGGGCCGGGCATGACGCCGGATTAGGGCATCCGGCATTACGGAGTGTATCACCCTAAGCGTGACGTGGCGGATCCAGGCATTAAACCCTCTATCAGGCGACCTGATTCTTCAGGTCCATGATCAGCCGCCAGACCTCACCAACGTTTCTTATCCCGAAAAACCCCTTTTCATCGACCATGCTGTGGTTAACGCCGTCTTCCCTGCGGACCTGCGTCTCTACACGTGAAAATATAAGAGTGCCGATACCGCAGCGATTTTCACGCCGCTCTACCCTTTCGATGGCTTCACCCTGCAAACACGTCACAGACTGCCGCAAAACCTGCTCGATCACGATAAGCCTTCGGTTAGTGACGACGTAGATCGTATTCCTTGCTCTAAGGTAGTTCCAAACCGGGGTGCCGAGCAGGCAAATGCCGATTGCAACGAACAAAACTCCAAACGGAATGGCGACAGGAACCAGTACCGAACCAACCGCGGCAAATGGAATACCCATCAGCACCTGTCCCAACCTCGTAGTTTCCCGGATATACGGCATAACTTCGGGGCGTCCAAACCAGACCGGCTTCTCCCCGGGTTCCATTTCCCAGTGCACTGCGTCAGTAACTCGATTTGGATTCATCGGCGATACCGCGGCCCTGCGCTCCCAATAGTGCCATTGAGTATCAAAGGAATGTTCACGGAATACTCCCCCCTTGTCGATATTGGCGTCGAATAATTTGAGTTTCAGGAGCCATCGCATTTCGACAATTGTACAATTTCTGTGGATCAAATTCGCCGCCGGGGCACACCTCAACCGGCGACAGGACCCGGGCCCGCGCAGAAAAGCAGGAACGCGGCCAAGCCGGCCGACGGACTGGGCGGAAACGACATGTTTTGGGAGTATTGGTGATACAATTTTCATAAGGGAAACTTCTATCGGACGAGGTTTCCCGGTCGACAACCTGATTTCTCCTGCACCCGGTCTGAATTTGGGCCAACAACCGATTAAAGACTGTCTGGTCAGTGGTCGCCACCTTGTGTAAGTGAATGCGTATTTAGGCGGTCTATTGGTGGAATTACAAGATATCTGAAGAGTAAAGCTGATGCTCATAAAGAAACCTGCTGACATAAAGCCATCTGAGATCACCGACTATCACCTTTTTAAACGCCGCCGGGAATTTATTAAAAGCGGGGTGGGATTGATGGCGGGGGTCGGTGCGGCTTCTTTTTTGCTGAATTCACCCGCTGCTGAGGCCAAGATAAAATTTGATCGCCTGGTCAAAAGTTCTTTTGATACAGACGAAGATCTCACACCCTATGACGCTGTGACGACTTATAACAACTTCTATGAGTTTTCCACCGATAAGCGCGGCCCGGCGGAACTTGCCAAAGATTTTATCAGCAGGCCATGGACCATCAAGATCGAAGGCGAAATCAACAAACCCAAGATTTATGATGTTGACGAACTAATCAAATTGTTCGACCTGGAAGAGCGCATTTACCGGCTTCGCTGTGTGGAAGCCTGGTCCATGGTAATCCCCTGGGTAGGTTTTCCTCTGGGCGATCTCATCAAGCGACTGGAGCCCACCTCCCGAGCCAAGTATGTGGAATTCGAAACCCTGGTTGATTCGGATCGTATGCCGGGGCAGAAAAAATCCTTGTTTGGCAGCGTGCTGGACTGGCCCTACCGGGAAGGACTTCGCATCGACGAAGCCACCCACCCGTTGGCCATTCTTGCAGTCGGGTTATACGGCGAGGAACTTCCCGGTCAAAATGGCGCGCCGATTCGGCTGGTGGTGCCATGGAAATACGGCTTCAAAAGCATCAAGTCAATCGTGAAAATACGGTTTAGCGAAAATCAGCCGCTCAATACCTGGCAGGACCAGGCCGCCAATGAGTACGGGTTTTACGCCAACGTCAATCCCGAGGTAAACCATCCCCGCTGGAGCCAGGCGCGGGAACGTCGTATCGGAGATTTTTTGAAGCGGCCCACCCTGCCATTCAACGGCTACGGCGACCAGGTCGCGAGCCTGTATAGCGGCATGGATTTAAGCAAAAACTACTAGCGTGCCTGAAACCCCTCCCACTGACCCCCATTTCTCACCGGGTGGCGAGACGATCGCCCGGAGATCTGGATTCGCAAGGCATTTACTGAAAGCGTGGAATAACTGTGTGTCACCGACTGGAGAAAAGCTCCCGTGAACTCAAGGATACTTGTCTATTCGAATACCCTGGGAGGGTTGATCAATCCGGTGAGAAGTGGGGGCGCTAGTCAAACGGTATGGATAAAGCGGCCAAAGCCGACATATCCCTGCCGGTAATCTATGGTTCAATTGTTATGATGCTGCTGGGTCACCGCTGGATTAAATTTCACCGTGCCGGCAAAAAAGTACACGCCAGATCATGAACAGCATCGAATGGCGGTGTAAAATTATCCTCACCAGCCATTTCTGACCGCATACTGCCAAAAATCCGATTATATATTCCCAAATAGGGATGCGCCGTAACCGCCCTGCGCGGGGTTATTGAGATGTTACCCATGTTTTTCCATCCCAGGCCCGCGGTTCATATCTTTGTAACTCGCCAGCGGAATTCTGGTAAACTCGCCCGGCATATCGGGATCAACCATGCCTGATCCGACCCCCTTTCATGGAGATGCAGGTGGCCGTTACACAACAACCATGCATCCATGTCGAGCGCCGCAAAGTTGGAAATTTGCCTGGGGCGGGTAAGTGCCTGGTTAACACCTACTGATGATTGACCCGTGAGGGATG
>QIDN01000273.1 GCA_003229345.1 Nitrospirota bacterium
GTAAAAGGCGTATTCCGTGTCGCACCAGATACAGCGGAGATTGCACCCGGTCAGGCGGATGAAAATGCAGGGCAGGCCGGTAAAGGAAGATTCGCCCTGGATACTTTTAAAAATTTCGTTGACGGTCAACATACCCGGATTTTACACCAACCGTGCCGGAGGGTCACCCTCAAATGGGCGGCCCAACCGCTGTTTGCTTGATTTCCGCTATTTAAACCGTTTCAAAGCAATTCCGGTGGAACTGAGAGGGGAATTTATTTATCATATAGTCCCTCTTGAGGTTAAGACCTTTGAGCAAATAGCAGGCTACCGCAGTGAAAGGGTGTCCTACTTCGACAGGCTCAGGGTGACAGGGTTATATAATAGTCTGCCAGGATTTTGGAAAGTGATCTGATATGAAACCGACCGTAACCGTAACTCATAACTTCCCGGAAGTGGCCCTCGAAAAATTGAGGGACCGCGCCGAGGTGCTTTACAACGATTCGGGAAATTCCCTGAGTTCTGCCGATCTGATCGAGCGTGCCGGAGAAAGCCGGGCGATGATCAGTTATCTGACCGATAGGATCAATGCCACCGTCCTCAATGCCGGTGGCGATCATCTGAAAATTATCGCCAATTACGGAGCGGGATTCAACAACATCGATGTCGCCCATGCTCAAAAGAAAAATATCTGGGTGAGCAATACCCCTGGCGTTCTGCACGAAACCACCGCCGATCTCACCTGGGCCATGATGCTGGGCATCGCGCGGCGTATCGTCGAGTCAGACCGCTTCACCCGTGAGGGGAAATTTCACGGCTGGCAGGCCGACCTGTTTCTGGGCGGCGATGTGTACGGCAAAACCCTGGGCGTGATCGGATGCGGAGAGATTGGTAAAGCCGTAGCACGACGGGCCCTCGGATTCGGCATGCGCGTGCTGTATCACCAAAGAAAGCGCCTCCCACAGACGGAAGAAAAAAAGCTCAACGTCCGCTTCGTTGCCTTCGACGAGCTGTTGAAGGAATCCGATTTTGTCACCCTGCATGTCCCGTTGAACTATGAGACGAAATACATGATTGGAGAGAATCAACTGGCGATGATGAAACCGACCGCCTATCTCATCCACGCCGCGCGCGGCAGGGTGGTCGACGATAAAGCTTTGGTGGAAGCGCTGAAAAATAAGTCGATCGCAGGCGCGGCGCTCGATGTGTACGAAAACGAACCGGAGTTGACCGAGGGCATGACCGATCTGGACAACCTGATCATCCTGCCGCATATCGGTAGCGCTTCGGTGGCTACCCGCGATACCATGGCATTGTTGGTGGTCGACA
Source organism: Nitrospirota bacterium (assembly GCA_003229345.1). GTDB lineage: Bacteria > Nitrospinota > Nitrospinia > Nitrospinales > Nitrospinaceae > SZUA-226. The sequence goes on from QIDN01000273.1 coordinate 1,309, forward strand.
ACGTGTTCGACGCGCTGGACGGCAAAACCCCCCGGACCCTGATTCCCAATTGGCAAGCGTGACGCTTGACCCAGCTTGGCCCGGAACTGATTTTATGAAAACAAAATTTAAATTTATTTTTATTGTTCTAATCCTATTGTGGCCGGGACTGGTTCAAGCGGAAAAGGAATATCCATTCTGGCAGTTGGTGGCCAAGAGTGTTCTGATTGTGGAGGGAACGATCGACGTACCAGTGGTGGCCATCCAAAAGGCGGAACAAAACGGCGATCATGACTATGTCGTGGTCAATGTTGGCGTGAGTAAAACCCTCAAGGGTAAACTGGAGTCGCAGGATTTCAACTTTCGTTATTACACGGATACCGAGCAATACGGCGGCGTTTCCCGGAAAAAAATAATTTCACTGAATGGCCAGGCAGTGACCCTGTTTCTCCAAAAAGTGCGGGAGAATTATTACCTGGCGGCGTATGCACCCGAGACGATGCAACCGGCCAACGACGATTTGGTTCGGCGCGTCAATGAGGAGGCCGCCACTCAGGAAAAGCTGATTCTGGATAGCGACAGCTATGCCGCCGGGCACATGTTACCAAAAGAGTCGGAAGTGCAGAGCCTGGTGGAGCTTATGGTGGATAAGCGGACCGATCCTGGGACGGCTCAGGCGGTGTATGAGGCGATGATTGCTTTGGGGAAAGAAGCGGTGCCCACGATCATCAAGTACATGGACGACCGGCGCAAACTAAATATCCCCAAGATCACGCTGGTGCCCTGGTGGCCGGATGCGCATGAGGGTCTCGTGCATTACGGTCCGGAAACGGTGACCGATGTGATGTCCGTTGCACTTATGTCCCTCACCAACCAAGACCTGACGGCGATCTACAACGGCGGTACCGAACTGGAACGCC
>QIDN01000189.1 GCA_003229345.1 Nitrospirota bacterium
AGTCATTGTCTATTCGTCCTTCCTCAGCCAAAGCGGCCGGTAATATAATCCTCGGTCCTTTTCGTATCGGGCTGGGTGAAGATTTTTTTAGTCGGCCCGTATTCTACCAGCTCCCCTTCATAAAGAAATGCCGTTTGGTCAGAGATGCGGCCCGCCTGTTGCATGTTATGCGTTACGATCACAATCGTATATTTATTTCTAAGTTCCTGGATCAAGTCCTCGATGCGGGCGGTGGCGCGAGGGTCCAGGGAGGAGCAGGGCTCGTCCATCAAGATAACTTCGGGATTCATGGCGATGGCCCGGGCGATGCACAAGCGCTGCTGTTGGCCGCCGGACAACCGGAGCGCCGATTCATTCAGCCGGTCCTTAACTTCATCCCAAAGCGCAGCTCTTTTTAAAGCGTCTTCCGCCAAGTCGTCCAAATTCTCCCGGTAGCCGTTGATTTTGGGTCCCCAGATGATATTTTTGTAAATTGATTTTGGAAAGGGGTTGGGCCTCTGAAACACCATTCCGATTTTCTGGCGAATGGTTCCCGGATCGCTGTAAGGCCCGTAGATATTTCTACCCTGGAAAATAATTTCTCCCTCCATTGAAAAAGTGGGAATAAAATCGTTCATCCGGTTCAACGTCCTCAGCAAAGTACTTTTGCCACAACCGGAGGGCCCAATGACCGCCGTTACCTGATGGCTCGATATTTTCAGGCTCACCTGTTGAACCACCCGTTTGTCTCCATAGCTGATGGATAGGTCTCGAATTTCGAGGGAGATTTGTTTGCCCTTCAAAAATTCACTCACTATTTATACCTTTGCAATTTTTCTCTAATAAACACGGCGCCAGCATTCAAAGTCAACAGCAGGGCCAGCAAAACGAGGATTCCCCCTGCCGCCAGACCGCGAAAATCATCCTGAGGCCGCCCCGCCAATTAAAAATCTGCACCGGTAATACGGTGAAAGGATCGGACGGACCCTCTGGCAGAAACGCAATATAACTCAATGCCCCCACCATAATCAATGGAGCGGTTTCCCCCATGGCGCGGGACAGGGCCAGAATGATACCGGTCATGATCCCAGGAAGCGCGCTGGGCAGAACCTGGTAGAACACGACCTGCCAGCGTCGGGCACCCAAGGCATAAGCCCCTTCCCGGATCGATTGCGGAACAGATCGGATAGCACCCTTGGCAGCAATTACAATAACCGGTAAGACCAACAGACTGAGGGTCAGCGCTCCCGACCATAAACTGTTGTCCAAATCAAAATAGCGGACAAAGACCGCGAGACCCAGTAGGCCGTAAAGAATGGAAGGCATCGCTGCTAAATTGTTCAGGTTGATTTCTACCACTCGCATCCATCTGTTTTTGGGCGCATATTCCTCCAGATAAATGGCGCTGGCGATGCTGAGCGGAATGGAGATGAGTGCGGTCAGCCCGATTAGCCAGATACTTCCCGCCAGAGCGGATTTAATTCCTGCCCGTTCTGGTTTGCGTGAGGGAAAGCTATCCAGAAATTGTAGATCCAGCCAACCGATGCCTTCGCGCACCACATGAAAGATCAGGGTGAACAAAATCCCAATGGCCAGCACAGTGGCGCCCCGGCAAACCCAAAGGAACAGTTTCTCTTTGATTTTTCTTTGGCTCCGTTTCATGAATGCAGTTTCTGGTGTTTGGTGATGAAGTGGTTACCGATAATGTTCATCATCATAGTCATGACAAACAAGAGCAAGCCCACCGCGTAACAGGTGAGATATTCGATGCCGTCCGCGGGGATATCCCCAAGGCTGACTTGTACGATATATGCGGTCATAGTCTGTATGCTTTCCATAAAGCCGAGTGACATCTGCGGTGTGGCTCCGGCCGCCAGCGTCACTGCCATGGTCTCGCCGACAGCGCGGGACAGCGCGAGAATAACCGCCGCACCGACACGGGCCACGGCAGCGGGAAGAATCACCTGCACGGCCACTTCAAAATGTGTTGCGCCCAGGGCGTAGGCGCCTTCACGCAGAGAGCTGGGGAGAGCTTGAAACGCATCGTCACACAGCGACGAAATCATCGGCAAAATCATGATGCCGACGACAATGGCCGCGCTGGCAGCGTTGAATATTTGGGTGTCGGGGTACACGATGCGGATCAACGGCGTGACAAAAGTTAACGCGAAATAACCGTATACCACAGTTGGAATGCCTGCCAGAATTTCGAGAATCGGTTTGAT
>QIDN01000106.1 GCA_003229345.1 Nitrospirota bacterium
CTGGTTCTCCCGCACAATGGATTGGATAATGCGGCCATCGACCTGCTGGCGGAAAGCGATTGCCTGCCCAATCTGGTGACAATCGATTTGTACAGCAATCCCATTTCTCTGGACACCGCCCAAAAGTTGAAGCAGTCACCCAAACTGAAACGGTTCAAATTCCTCCAAATGAATTGAGGCGCCTATGGTTGATCGCCGTTCATCTTCTCCTGTATTGCCGACCCGCCGCCGAATATTAAATCATTTTCAGGAGTGCGATCCTAAAATGGCAAATGTGATTCAGAAGGTAGGACCGCTTCGCCTTCAGCGGAACCGGAATTATTTTGTGGTGTTGTGCCGGTCCATCGTTGCCCAGCAGATTTCCACCGCGGCGGCGGACACCATTTACAGCCGCTTCCAGAAGTTGTTCGACGGCCAGGTACCCACTCCAGAACGTGTGGCAGGGTTGAAGGACGCGCCTCTGCGTGCCGCCGGATTGTCTCGACAAAAGGCCGCTTATCTCAAAGATTTGAGTCACCGCTTCCTTGATGGAACCATTCGTCCGCGTCAACTAAATTATCTGGGCAACGAGGAAATCGTCGATCGGTTAACGGGGGTGCACGGCATTGGACGGTGGACAGCGGAAATGTTTATGATTTTTTCGCTCAATCGCCTTGATGTTTTGCCCGTGGATGATTTAGGTTTGCGTGTGGCGGTCCAGAATATTTATGGCATGAAAACCCGGCCCGATGCCAAACGTCTGCGCGCCATCGGGAAAAAGTGGAATCCTTTGGAAACCGTGGCGACTTGGTATGCCTGGCGCAGTTTGGATGCAAATATCGTTAATTATTGAAGTGACCTCATGAGGGAATTATGGAATTTATAGATGAAGAAATCGAACGTTACGTTTACGATCATACCGAGAACGAAGGCGAACTGCTGACGCGATTGCAGAAAGAAACGTACGATAGCCTGGAATTTCCGCAAATGGTTTCGGGGCGGTCGGTCGGGCGGTTTCTCAAATTGCAGGCGCAATTGCTGGGAGCGCGGTGTATTCTCGAAGTCGGCACCTTCAGTGGGTACAGCGCCTTGTCCATGGCCGAAGCGTTGCCGAAAGACGGTCGTCTGTATACCTGCGACGAAGACCCGGTGGCTATTGCTGTTGCCAAGCGATACTTCGCCGAAAGTCCGCATGGCAATAAAATCATCCTGCTCGAAGGCAATGCGCTCGATTCCATCGCCGGTCTCAACGAAACGTTTGACATGGCGTTCATCGACGCCGACAAGACCAATTATCTGAATTACTTTAATGCGATTCTGCCGATTCTGCGTTCCGGGGGATTGATCGTGGCGGACAACGTGTTGTGGAGTGGAAAGGTGTTAGCTCCGAAGGAGGAGTCCGATCACGCCATTCACCAGTTCAATGAAACCGTGTGCCGGGATGAGCGGGTGGAGGCGTTAATGCTACCCGTCCGCGACGGGTTGTACTGCCTGAGGAAAAAATAATCAGAGATATTGGTCGAGCAGGTCTTTGCGCTTTTGTTCAAATTCACGCTTGTCAATCAGCTGGTTTTTATACAGGTGTTTCAAAAACTTCAGTTTTTCTTCCAGATCGGCGGGGGTTCCCGGAACGGTTGCTTTCAGTGAGTTCGGCTGGGCAGGGGGAGATGCGGATTGAGCTGTGCCGGAATTCAGATGCTTTTTCTTTTTTGGGGCAATTTTCAAATTCGCCGGAGCCGGCAGATTTGTTTTCGCCTCGATCCAATTAGTCCACTGCTTGGCACCCAGAAATTTGTTCGTCGTGTGAAACTTTTGTCCTTTCTTCGGCACTAACCGCCAGGCGGTTCCATACCGCGCTATCTGGTTGCGCGTTAACGAATACTTCACTCCCCGGATTTCAGAGAACCGCCAGTGCAGGTTCCCCTGGCTGGCGAACAGTTCACCCTTGGTGGTCCCGTCCTCGGACTCCACTTCGAAACCAATGATATTTTGTGAATGGGCTTTGGTGAGCGCTTTGGTCAGCAATCGTTTCGCTTTATTGATGTCGTCCTTGGTGAACACCGGTCCGGCTTTGCCCAGCAGAGCATAGTTTTCATAGGTCAGAGCCACCATGTGAAACAACATCTGCCGTTCGGAAATGGGTAACGGGTGTTGCAAGATCAGCTCGTTGAACTCGGCCCCTGCCTGCGCCTTGTCGATCCATTTCAGGGTGAAGTCC
>QIDN01000266.1 GCA_003229345.1 Nitrospirota bacterium
ACCCACGCCGAACGGATCAGTGCTCCCAAGTTTTGCGGATCCTGAATTTCGTCTGCCAGCACCAGAGCCGGATGGGCACAGGACTGATAGGCCTGCTCGATCAATGTTTCCAGCTCAAGAGTTTGGAGGGGAGAAAAATAACCGACGATGCCCTGATGATTGAGCTTTCCATATTTTTTGCGGAACGCCTCGGGCGGCAGGGTCTCCACGCGAGTCTGGTGACTTTCTGCTAATTCCAAGAGAGGCGCCAGCCGGGGCGGAGGGCTCCCCTTTTCCAGAACGATTTTGTAGCATTTTCGCTTCCCCAGCGCCAGAGCCTGCTGGAGCGGGTGAACGCCATAAACCATTTCCTGCTGCTTTTTTTCACTCATGGGTTTTGATGGCTAGTGAATTGTTGAATTCTGGCGCAGTATCCCAAACAGGTTTGCAGGCCATTGAAGCTTAATGATATAGTGAAGGTTAACGAAATCCTCTTGTATCCAAGCTTGCCGGTCGATAAGAAATTACCACAATCCTTCCAAAATGTGGTCTTCTAACTGAGAGATTTGAAGGGTCTCGAAGCGTGTAACCCCGGTTTCCTGTAAATTACATGGCAATTTCCAAAAGAAAACTGATTTATCCGATTTTTGCCACGCTGGTGTTTCTGGGCCTGCTGGTGATCGCGGTGTTTTACGTCCAATTGAGGGATCTGGATACCCTGCGTGACATGGTGGCTGAAGAAATTAGCACGGAAACTCAGCGGGATGTGCAAATCGGTAGCGCCCAATTGGATTTTACGGAAGGCATCGGGTTGCAGTTGAGCAATGTGACGCTTAAGGGAGCTTCCGTTCAGGAATCGGACTTTACCTGTAAAAAAGTTCTGGTGCTGTTGCATTGGCTTCCTCTGTTGAAAGGGGAAATCAAAATCCACCAGATCATTTTTGAAGGCTTGATGGTACAAATCACCCGCGACGGCCAGGGAGCCTTTAATTTCGGTGATCTTTCTGCCGTGAAGGCAAGCCGTTCCAGTGCGACTATTCCCCATTTGATGCAGGCGGGGTTGATGCATAGTGTGCAGGTCCGGAAGAGCGAGTTGTGGCTGGTGGATCATTTTATTACTTCCGGTCCCAAGCCTTTGGTCACCAAGATCAAAAACCTTTCCCTGTCTCTCAGCAAGCACTCTATGAAGTCTTCGCTCCGGGTGCATTTGAATGGCGATGTTCCTTTCACAAAGCAGGAAAGCGGGAGAGTCAAGCTGGACGGAAAGATACAGGTGCCTGAAGATGGGTCCAACCTTTCCAAGGTGGCCGTGGAAGCGACCTTACAGGTGCAGGACGTGGGCACCGAGCCATTTCAACCCTATCTGGCAAAGATATTCCAGCAACCCCCAGGTGAGCATCTCGTTTCTCTTGACACCCAATTTGCAGGCACATTGGACGGTCACATCCAACTGTCCGGTTCTCTGAAACACACGCAGCGGGCACCGGCCCTCCAATCCGATCTTTCCAAGATAGCCTCGCCCGTTCAAGGAAGCCTCGACTATAACTTTATTTTCAGCCGGGACACAGTGGAGTTCAAGCAATTGGATTACCGGTCCGAGGATTTTTTCTTGAGGATCAATGGCACCTATGCCCATTTTCTTTCGGACAAAGCCTGGTTGACGGTTACCTTGAAATCGGCCCCCTTTAAAATTCAAAACAGTGCCAGGTATCTTCCATTGAAAGTTTTCAGCAGGGACATTCACAATCGATTGCACAGCTTTTTAAAAAAAGGTGAAGTGGAAGTCGTCTACTTGAATATTGAAGGGCCGCGGGCACTATTTGAAGGCCGGTCGAACGCGGAAATCGAAGCCTATGATTCGGGTTCGGTTATTCTGCGCCAAGTGGATTTGGGCGCGGATGCGTTGCCCTTAAAAAGTGTGACAGGGGATATCCAGTTTAAGGATGGGGTTGTGAACGTAAAGGTGCAGGAAGCGCACTATGAGCATGTCGCGATAAAAAATTTAGTGGGTACCGTAACGCACCCATTAACGGATCCTTGGGTCGCAGGAACTCTGAAGGCCGACGGGGCTTTAGCGCCCTTGGCTCTTTTGATTGAGAAGAAATGGACATTGCCGCGGCGATGGTCCTTTCTAAAAGATCTCAAACGGATTCAAGGAATCGGTCGCGGTAAACTCGTCGTCCAGGGCCCGCTCCGTAAAATGGAAAAACTCAAG
>QIDN01000385.1 GCA_003229345.1 Nitrospirota bacterium
TAAAGTGAAGATAAATTATAGCTAAATCACTTTAAATACAATGCGTTCAAGTAGCTGAATTCAATTCAAGTACTTAATATTATTTTTCGGACGAAAGGGGACCTGGAGATTGGTCGCAGCAAATGAGATAAACGAAGGTGATGTTCTTCTTGAACTTGAGGATATTCACATGTCTTTCGGCAAAGTCGCGGCTCTGGCGGGTATCAGCCTGAAAGTCCGTAAGGGCGAGATCCATTCAATCATCGGACCCAACGGGGCCGGTAAAACTGTGATGATGAATTGTATCAACGGTCTTTACCGTCCTCAGAAGGGCAGTATCGATTATAAAGGACAGCGAATCAACAACGTCAGGCCTTACGAGCGCGCCAAACTGGGTATTTCCAGAACCTTTCAAAAGGTCGAAGTCTTCGGCGGCATGACCGTCCTGGACAACATCCGGCTTGGCCGGCATATCCATATGAAATCCGGTATTACCAGCGGCTCGTTTTACATTGGGAAAAGCGCCAAAGAGGAAGTTGAAAACCGCAAGTTCATCGAAGAGGAAATTATTGATCTTCTGGAAATTGAATATATCCGGAACAAACCCACAGGGATGCTTCCCTACGGCCTTCAGAAAAGAGTCGAGTTGGGCCGGGCGCTTGCTCTGGAACCGGAACTTTTGATTCTCGATGAACCGCTGGCCGGCCTAAATCTGGAGGAAGTTGAGGACATGGCCCGCTTTATCCTGGATATCAATGAAGAAGAACGCTGGAAAGTCACCTGCCTGCTGGTGGAACATGACATGGGCGTGGTGATGGATCTTTCTGATCGCGTGTTCGTGCTCAATTTCGGCTATATGATTATGGACGGCACCCCCGAGGAAGTTCAAGACAACCCCGAAGTGGTCAAAGCCTATCTGGGTGAAGAGGATTTATATGCAACCCGAAAATAAACCCGAATCCAACAAAATCGAGATTACAGCGGAGCTGACGATACCCAAACTGTTTTATCGGCAGGCTCAAAAGTTCGGTAAAGACCGGGTCGCCATGCGTGAAAAGGAGTTCGGCATCTGGCGACCGATCACCTGGCAGGATTATCTGGATAATGTGAAATATATCACCCTGGGACTTATCAGTTTGGGCTTGGAAGAAGGCGATAAGGTCTCCATGATCGGCGACAACCGGCCCGAGGGGCTGTGGGCCGAAATGGCTACCCTGTGCGCCCGGGGCATCGGGGTGTGGCTGTTTCAGGACTGCCTGATTGATGAGGTCAAGTACATCATCGACCATTCGGATACCAAATTTATTTTCGGCGAAGGCCAGGAGGAAGTCGACAAATCCATTTCGATCTTTAATGAATGCCCCAAGCTGAAAAAGATCATCTGGGATGATCCCAAAGGCATGCGCAACTATGATCAGGATTATTTAATCAGCCTCAAAGAGGTGCAGCAACTGGGACGGGAGCTGGAAAAAGAAAAGCCTGAACTATTCGAAGAACTGGTCAATAAGGGTAGCGGGGAAGAAGTGGCCCTGCTCTTTTACACTTCGGGTACGACGGCTTTGCCCAAGGGAGCGTTGCTGTCTCACAATAACATGCTGACCATGGGCCAGCACCTGATGGCGGTGGATCCCTGCCGGGATAAGGATGACTATGTGTCCTATTTGCCGTTTGCCTGGATCGGCGAACAGATGATGTCGATTTCCTGCGGATTGCTGATCGGATATACCCTCAATTTTCCCGAGGAACCGGAGACCGCCCAGGAGAACATCCGCGAAATCGGCCCGCACGTTATGTTTGCGCCCCCCAGGATGTACGAGCAGATGACCCGTTCGGTCCAGGTCAAGTATCTGGACGCCACCTGGATTAAACGCAAGCTGTATGAGTTTTCAACCTATGTGGGCTACAAGGTTGCTAACCTGAAATTTGATAAAAAATCGGTACCCTTCTACTGGAAGGCCCTGGAGTGGCTGGCTTCAATCACCATTCAGAAAAAACTCAAGGATCATCTCGGCTTATCTCAAGTACGCAACGCCTATACCGGCGGGGCGGCCATGGGGCCGGACCATTTTCGCTTCTTTCACGCCCTGGGTGTCAATTTAAAGCAGATTTACGGCCAGACGGAAGTGGCTGGAATCTCGGTGGTGCACCGCAGCGGGGATATCAAGTTTGACACCGTTGGACATCCCATTCCCGGTACGGAGGTGAAAATCG
>QIDN01000075.1 GCA_003229345.1 Nitrospirota bacterium
GCTAATCCCGGGGTACACCGGTCATGGATACCCAGCAACACCAGACCGGGATAAAGGCCGGGATACCACTTACCTCTTCGCCGGTTAATCTTCCGGCGATAATATCCAACCTTCAGCGAAATCGACATCCCGCGGGAAGTCCGAATCATTACCTCCTCTTTGCCATCGATCCTCAAGGGCTTGGGCCAACTTTTTGCCAGCCTTTTCTCTTCTTCATGAAACGTCTCTGAGTTTATTGAACGCTGAAGCTGTAACCCTATCAACAAACCATGCAGACAATCCGTAAGTCGGCCAATTTCTTTTTCTGCCGCTTCCAGCTCTTGGGCTGTTCGGATTAACTGCGGTTTCTGCTGAAAATCTTCAATCTCGGCTTTTACTTCTTGTATTTTTTTCTCAAAATCGTAATAATTGTTCCTGCCCAAGTTGCTGTCCAATAAGATACTCCTTTTGTTTTCCGGTAAATCAGAGTATCTTAAGCAATTTGGGCTTTCTTTTCAATATATTGGCATCCTTTTCCAGTAAATATTCGGTAAACCCGTTATCCCTAAAATCAGAGAGTTAAGAGTGTTCTAAATCGCCTTTTCAAGGGTAGAAGCCATATGTCCTTGATAGGAACACTCAATTTCCCAGCCGGGCCGAGTTTCCCCCGTCCTTTGGTTTGCCCGACATTGATCCAGTTAGCCGCCTTATAACAGGTTCCTTTGAAACGTTGCTTTTCAACAAAGCTCTCCATCAATACCGGACGATAACCAAAAGCAGACTCCCACTCGTTGGGTACTTGTTTGGCCGCCATCGCCAAGGTTTTCGACGCCAGTCCTTTTGACCGGACCCAGGGAAGAATAAGAAAACGTGCATTGTTGACGATGAGATGGAGGTTTCTTTTTCTTTGTTCGTCAGACCAGCCGATAAACCTGTCCCGGGGGGCAACTTGCCAAGCGGAAGCGGCAAAGCTGATCAAAGCGACTTTTTGATCGCCAGAAAAAACGAAGTAACGCCTTTGAGCCCCTGGAACCAGGGCAAACCCCAGGTAATGATAACGCTGAATATATTCGTTCCACAACCGGCTCTCATCAGCTAAGCGAATGCTCTGGAGCCTTATGCAAGACAGTTCGTGAACCGGAGCATTGATAGGGAGTTGAGGATCGGTCCTGGGACCGGGGATGATTTTGCAGACCGGTTTTTTATGGCGTGGCGGCGGAAGTTTGATCAGGCCACCTCTATGCATGCGCAACATGGCTACCCGGCAGCTCATCTCCTTCAATCCCCCGTCCGGCTTGTACCAGCCAAGCATCCTGCAAGTGAGCCGGGATAGTTGTGCACGGGAGCGGGAGGGATCTTCTTCTATCAACCGCCGTATTCTGGTGATTTCTTCGCAGGTGAAATGACGTCCGCAATAGCGATTCATGGAGGGAATGGCGGACTTGGTCCGCTTCTTCTGAATTTCTCCAGGTGTTTTTGATCCATCGACCAGGGGAGGAAGTTCTGCAAATCAGCGGGCGCACAGTTTGAGTTTTGCGCGCAGGCTTGAAGGTAGGCCGTTAACCACAACCGGGGGTTTATTCCGGAGTATTTGAGGGTCATGAGAATGCTGTACATCATGGCGGCAAACTCACCGGACCATTTACTGCCCGAGCCGTAAAACGCTTTGCGTCCGCAAGCCGGGGTTCTGGCGGCGTTCTCGGCATAGTTGTTATCCATACGGATATGCGGGTGATCCACAAATTGGATAAGACCCGGCCAGTGGTTTTCAAGGCTTTGGAGAACTTTTCGGGCCTTTTGCTGAAGCCGGTTGTCCTTTAACTCCTCCTCCCGCACATATTCGATTTCTGCAAGGTGGCTACGTAAGGCCCCGTCCCGAACCACAAACTCATCCGTTTGACCGACAACCTCAAGTCTTTTGTGATTCAAGTGATAAAGCCAGCCGATACGTTCCACCCAATCCGTGCTCCATCGCTCTAACTTTGGATAGTTCCGACCCGCTTCCAGAAAGTCCCGGCGCACATGAGCCCAACAAAAAGCCAGAATCAATCCCAAAACCTCTCTGGCCAGCTTCTTATAGGCGCTGAAACGATCGCAGATGATTGTTCCCTGGGCGTCTTCTCCGAAAAACTTCTTGGGCACCTTCGACGACCGCGAAGGGTCCAACAAGTAAACAACCGCCGACGGCGAGCGAATAACCCACAGGTACCATGCCGGCGATTTGTTTAAAAACCTTCCAGATCGTCTCATCCACATGCCAATAATTTTCACTTAGAACCTTCTCTTTGAGGGCCGCAAGCAGAGGGTCCAAAAGCGGTTTCAGCTGTTTAAGCCCTCCGGTGACGGTCCCTTGAGACAGCGACATATCGCTGTCTTCCCAGCTTTGCAGCAGGCGGTTGGTCGGCTGGCAGTAGAGAAATTTATTGAGTAAGATTTCCACCCACAAGGAAATACCAAATTTGCCTTTGGGGATCAGCCGGTTGGGGGCCGGTGCGGTGATAATGGCGGGTAAAGTATTGCACTTGCAGGTCCGTTTGTAGTTCTTGCGACGATAACGCCGCCGATAGGCACGGACTTCATATTCGAGAACCTCGCTGTCTTCGGTGAAAGAACATTCCTGATAAGGTAAGCCGCAGCACGGACAAGATGTCTCTTCTTCCGGAAGATCCACAAACTCTTCCACGACCGGAAGATTCTTAAGGAGAGTGCGGCCATGACCTTTGGATTTCTTTTGCTGACCGCGGGGACGTTTTATGCCTTTATTTTTACGACTCTCGGATTTGTTTGTCCCTTTCTCGGTTTTCCGACCATACAAGCGTTGAAGGAGGTCGCGTATTCGAGCCTGAAGGCGCTCGTTTTTCACTTTATGAGCCT
>QIDN01000329.1 GCA_003229345.1 Nitrospirota bacterium
CTGACAGACTTCGATCCCGTTGTAGGTGATACACACGTTGCATCGGTATTTACTGCCGGTCCAAATCATGGTGACGGACAGGTAGCCGATCACTCCCAGAAAGACGATAGTCAAGACGGTACTTTTTTTCACGATTCTTCCCCGGCCTCAGGATTCATTTCGGAGACTAATGAGGTCGGCTCGATGAAAAAATGATCCCGGTAAAAAATAAGTTCTTCGATGGATTCCTGGATATCGATCAGGGCTTTGTGCTCGTCGCTTTTTTTGGGAAGTTTGCGTCCAGTGGGATACCAGCGGCGGACCACCTCCTTGATGGAGGTGACGTCGACGTTCCGGTAATGCAGGTACTCGCTCATCTTCGGCATGTATTTGTATAGAAATCTCCGGTCCTGCCCGACCGAGTTGCCGCACAGGGGAGCCGCTTTGTAGGGGACATATTTTTTGATGAAATCAAGAGTGGTTTTCTCCGCTTCTTCGACGGTTATTTTGGAATCCTTCACTTTCTGAATCAAGCCTGAGGCGCTGTGGGTCCGCTGGTTCCATTCATCCATCCGGCCCAGGATTTCATCGTCCTGATGAATAACCAGGGAGGGTCCTTCCTCAATGATATTCAAATGGCTGTCGGTAATGATGGTGGCGATTTCAATAATCACCTCGATATCCGGTTCCAGTCCGGTCATTTCAAGGTCCATCCATACCAGGTTGTAGTGGTTCTGTTGACTCATGTGTTATCCAATCTAGGGTCTCACTCCGTTTAGGGAGAACCCGGTTATTGCATCAGCGAAACCATGACCGCTTTCTGCAGGTGAAGTCTGTTTTCCGCTTGATCGAATACGATCGACGCCGGACCGTCGATGACCGGCGCGCTGACTTCCTCGCCGCGGTGCGCGGGCAGGCAGTGCATGAATACGGCTTTCGGCCCGGCTCCCTTCATCATCTGCTCGTTAACGGTATAGCCGGACAAATCGTTCAATCGTTGCTGTTGTTCTTTTTCCTGCCCCATACTGGTCCACACGTCGGTATAAACGATATCCGCGCCAGCGACGCCCTCCTGAACATTTTCCGTTAAAATGATGTTCAGGTGCTTCGATTCGGCTTCTTCCCGGCTCATATCGAGCGCTTCCTTGGTGATCGTGTATCCTTTGGGGCTCACCAGCGAAATGTGCAGGCCGAATTTGACGCAGGCGAACAAAAGGGAAACGGCGACGTTGTTGCTGTCTCCCACATACGCCAGTTTGAGGCCCTCGAGTTTGCCGAATTTTTCACGGATCGTCATCATATCCGCCAATGCCTGGCAGGGATGGTTGAAATCCGTGAGGCCATTGATGACAGGCACCGAGGCATACTTGGCGAGATCCAGCACATCGCTATGGGAAAAGGTGCGGATCATGATGCCATCCAGAAACCGCGAGAGCACCTTGCCGGTATCGCTGATGGTTTCGCCCCGTGCCAACTGCATATCCTCCGGACCCAGGAACAAACCCATCCCGCCCAGTTGAAAAATGCCGACTTGGAACGAAATCCGGGTGCGGGTGGACTTTTTATTGAAGATCAAGCCCAGGGTTTTTCCCTTAAGCGCGTTTTCGAATTCCTGCGGGGATTGCTTGATCCGGTCCGCCAGATCCAGCATACCCGTCAACTCGTCCGAGGAAAAATCCGTTAATGCGATAAAATCTTTTTTCATAGGTGAATTTGGGCCAAGAGGCTGCCGAGAGTCGCTAAAAAAAATTTATTCTACACGATATGGACGTTCAGGACCATCCGTCAGAATTAAAAACTGAGGGAATTCAGGGGTTTGCCAGCTTCAGGTGAGGGCCAGGGTGAGGCATTTGTTGGCGCCGCCAGCTTTCAGGAATTCGGAGACGGGTTGGATAACGGGCGTATATCCTTTTTGTTCAAGTAGTTGTATGAGCTCCGGTCCGGCGTGGTTCAGGAATAAGGCTCGGTCCACCAGCACGGCATTGCAGGCGAAGCGGACGGCGTCTTCTTCGGAAACGATGATCCGGTTTTCCGGCCGAACATGCGCTTCGATGGCTTGCTGCGACGCCTCGTCGAAAGCGGCGGGATAATACATGACGTGATCGTCCAATAGAGGGCAGAAGCAGGTGTCGAGATGATAGAAACGGGGATGGATCAGGTGCAGGGACACCACTTCCAATTGTAACTGCTCGGCCAGAAATTGATGG
>QIDN01000040.1 GCA_003229345.1 Nitrospirota bacterium
CAGAATATGAAAATCATTCGGCGTGAGTTGAAGTGTACCCAGTCCGCCATGTCCGATATTTTAAAAGTTGGCTTCAGAACCTACGTTCGCTACGAGGCGGGAGAGAGAGATGCGCCGGTTGCCGTTTTGGTGAAAATGGCGCGGCTGGGGAATATTTCTTTGGAGCACCTGCTGACTCAGAAAATTGATTCACTTGCCATATTGCCGATGGATACCGAGACTCTGAACCTGACTCCTCCCGAAATTAAATCGGTCAATTTTCAAACCGGGCATATTTCGTTTAAAAAATTATCCAAAGAAGGAATGCTGGCCCTGGACGAAGCCGAGAAAAAAGCGATTTCTGCCTACAGAAGAATGCCGCAGAGCTTGAAATCAGCTTTTCTTAAAGACTTGGAAAAAAACTATAAAGTTACAGGGGGCGGGCTTAAAGCCAGGAGACCGGCACCTGCAAAACTGGCGAGCCCTGCTCTGACCTTGCCTCTTGAGAACAAGCCGGCGGCTAAAAAGGAAAACGTCAAGGGCGTTAAAAGGAAAGGAAAACCCGGACGGAAAAAACTGGACAAGAAGGCCCTCAAGGAAAAAATTGACCGGCTTAAAATGATTACCAAGTCCATTCCGAAAATTACCGTGAGATGAGGTTTTGAAAAAGTCTGGAATTCTGGGAAATCTAAATGGCGTCGTTTTTATCGTTGCCCTGTTGGTGA
The DNA here is from genome assembly GCA_003229345.1 of Nitrospirota bacterium. Classification (GTDB taxonomy): domain Bacteria; phylum Nitrospinota; class Nitrospinia; order Nitrospinales; family Nitrospinaceae; genus SZUA-226. The sequence continues at coordinate 705 of QIDN01000040.1, forward strand.
TTTTTTCCCTTGAGATTTTTGGTAATGTGATCGAACGAGGGGTCGGGTATTATCTCAAATGGGGAAATCATACTCGTCCTCAATTAGGACGAATCTGGGAGCGTGACCGCGAAAAGATCGTCGCTCAGAAAAAAATTGAATCCATCCTGTCCAACCTGAATACCCAGGAACAAAGCGCCGAATCCATCCAGTCCTTCAAGGAGTTATTTGAAAAACTCAACCCCTCCGACCCGCAGATGGTCTCCCGGAAAAAGTTTCTACAACTGTATTTCGAATTTCCTGAGCAGTTGACCTACAAGATGGTTTCCCCCTACGAATTGCTGGAGATCGACTCCAACCGCGACTGGCAACGCGTTCTGCTGACGCAGTTGGGTGAGTGGGTCACTATTAGCTTCATCAATAATCAGAATTTCCCCATCCGGGAAGTATTTTTGTCTGCTGAAGGGATGGGTGAAAACCCGTTGAACCGTGACATTTTTAAAGGCACGTTGGAGGAAGCCGGATTTAGCCAAACTTCGATCCTTTCGATTGCCGATTTCATGAGAGTGATGAGAACTCTGGATCCGGATGCCCAGTCGAATTTGTTTCCCGATCCCCATTGGTTCTTCAGCAAAAATTATCATGTGACCCGGGTGGGTGTGAAAGAGGTCGAAGGCTCGGATGAATATCCCCCTCCTGTTCGAATGGGTGTCGAATATCAAAGTGATTTTTACACGGAAGTTCTCATTCTTCCCGTGCCCATGGATATATCGGACAACCTGCTCTCCCAAGTTGAAATTCCGGTTTATGACGAGCCTATCGAAGGCGTTTCTCCTTTTGGCGATTATCAAGGAGACCTGAATTGAAGCGGCGTATTTTTGAAAAAATAGCCTTTTCAATATTTACCCTGTTAATGGCGTTTTCCCTGCTGGGTTTCGGTCTTTACATTGACTTGAAGGACGATCTGCCACAACTGCCGGACAGCCTCGAAAAAATAAACCTGAGTCTGCCGACCGAAATTTATTCCTCCCAAGGCAATGTGATCAAGGTTCTGGGTCAACGCCATCCGGTGGCCCTGAACGAAATCTCCCCACGGTTTACCGAAGCCATGATCGCGACAGAGGATTCCCGGTTCTACAGCCATAGCGGGGTGGATCATATCGGCTTAACGCGGGCCATGCTCCGGAATATACGGAACATGCGGATCTCGCAAGGCGGAAGCACAATCACCCAGCAACTTTCTAAAAATCTTTTCTTCTCGTTCGAGAGAAGATGGGTCCGCAAAATCAAGGAACTGATGGTTGCTCTCCAAATAGAAGCGACCTTTTCCAAAGATGAGATTCTGGAAGCCTACTGTAATCAGGTCTATTTCGGGAGCGGCGCTTATGGCGTAGAGGATGCATCATTGGTCTATTTTGGCAAGCGGGCGAAGGACTTGACATTGCTTCAGGCCGCTATGCTGGCAGGTTTGCCCAATTCCCCCAATAGCGCGAATCCATT
>QIDN01000205.1 GCA_003229345.1 Nitrospirota bacterium
GAAAAACTGTCTATATGTAGTATGATAACAAGCACAATGGCACTCTATGTTGTAGCGAGCAAGAGTAATTTTTACTTTTTACGAGACCATCTTCTTTAGTGCAAAAATTTTTTACGCCCCCCCTGATATTTGCCCGCCAGCACCTCTCCCTCGCCCGTGACGGCATTCTGGGCGACCGATACACGACCCCACACCGTGCACCGCCATCCGAGAGGCTGTTAAATCCAATGACACGCATCCAGTTACCGCAATGATATCCACGTGTTGGCACTCGCCCCAATTTGACAGCCCGCAGCCGGTATGGTTTACTGGCTCCTATGAATATCGTTGATGACGCTACTGAAAAAATCGCTGAACGCCTTACCTGGCATACCGCCGCCCGAGACCAGGCCGGTATCGCCAAAGACATTGCCGACGGCAATGACATCAAGGAAGTCTACGGCCTGGGGGAAGCCGGTTTGTTCGATGAGTTTTTCTGCTTTCTCGAGCAATTCGGCCTGCAAAAGCTTTTTCTATGCCTGGAACCTAAAAGCAAAAAAAGAGGAAGCAAGGTCTCTTTTACGGCGGTTATCCTGATTTACCTGATGCGTATCGTAGCGGGCCTTAGATTCTTCTGGCAGATCGTCCGGTTATTCTCCACTCCCAACCCTTGATGCGCCTGGCAGGCTTTAACGGCAGGGATGTTCGGGAAGGCACCTGCGACCGGGGAAACAAAAAATCTCCCGAACCAGACCCCAAGGAAAAACAACCAACCAAAATCAGAGGGCCTGTCTGCCCGGAATTTATCTCCTCCTTTATCGTGGCTATTGCCGGCGCGGCTCTGGAAAAACTTTTCAACGGGGTGGTCGGTATTCTGGCGGCTCATTCCTTTTTCCCCAAAAACATCCACGCCATCCCGGATGCTTCCGAAATCCAGTCCACTGAAGAATGTGAAGGCCGCGGCAGGGTGAAAAAAGAGAAAGCCCCCTCCCTGCGCAACCGCAAAAACCGCATTCGTAAAGTCTATGTGATCGTATTCGGTTTCAAAATATGGGTTGTATGGGACCCCCAAAGCCGTCTTCCGCTGGTCATGCGTTTCGCCAAGATAAACGTGGACGACACCAAACTCGCCAGGGAAGTCATCGAGCAGGCGATCACCAATATGGGAGAGTCGGCAAGAATTGTTTCTATTGCCCTGGACCGCTGGGAGGTTGTGGGATTGGAGGGGTTGACCTCCGCCGGTTTTTACGGTGAGCTTGGTAGCGGCAGTCACCAAAACCGTAAAAACTTCGTTGCCAATCCCATCAACGCGGTTGTCGTTTTGCACGATCCGTACAAAGAAAACAATCCCGATTGCAAAACCATGGTTATCCTGACCAACGATTCGGTCAAAAAACCTTTGTAAGGTCTATGATGGATACGATGACCGAAGCGAAATTGAAAACTCCCTGTTTCGGGAGGCTGAACAGGCCTGGTTCATCCAACGCCCTCCCCGCAACACCATCGACGGTTTTCGGGCTCATGTCTATCTCACTATTATTGCCATGGCCTTGACTGGCGCCTTTCAAGCCTGGATGGAGCAGCAGGAGAAGCTGGAAAAACAAGGGGGTCAGGAAACCGGCATCCGCAAATTCAGGGAAAGAGTTAAAGAGGAAAACTCCAACAAGCTCATTATCTTCGATGAGGATCGTTACGCGATTTTCGATGCTTACGAGGTTTTGATTCTGTGCGGCAGGAATGTACTCGAACCCAGAGGAGTGCCGGAAATAATCACCAAAGAGAACATTCTGCTCAAATACGGGGCGTGGTTAGAATAATTCCTCCTTACCCGATCAGTTTCATCTTTCCCCAAAAAATACCCTCTTCAGTATTGATCCGAGCCTATTATTGATGGATCATTAACGCCTTTTTTCTACTATCATGCTTTCATAATCCGGAATTTAGGATAGGTTGGGCTGAGGTAGAAAATCAAGCAAATCTTGGGTTTCGCTCCGCTCAAACCAACCTGCAATTTTTAAAGTTATCTAAGCAACTGAGTTGCTTATCCGAACTCCATCAAAAACAAAACACCATAGATAGCACCGTTTCAAATTCCCATACAAAGCCCGAATAAGAATTCCAAACGTAAGGAAAGCGCTTGAGCGGCTTCAGAAGTACCTCCTATGTTCTTACCCCGTTTCGGGCTCCCACTATATCAAATATC
>QIDN01000052.1 GCA_003229345.1 Nitrospirota bacterium
TTGATCCGTCAGGTAGACCCATTACACTATTACTATCGAAGTAATTTAATTTTATAGGGAACAACGTATCATGAAATGGCGAACCATCATCCTGATCGGCCTGCTGTGCACCACCCTCACCGGAAACGCCCGGGCCGGTTGGAATGATTACACACCCACAACCCTGTCGGGCATCACCGCAAAACACGCAAAGTATTTAAGCAACCGCAAGGTTCCCAAGGGCGCTGTCGCCATCAATCTCCATGCCGGCGGCGACCCGTTTCGGTCCACCGTTTTATTCCTGGGGAAGGTACGAAACATAAAGCGGGACCGTCGCTCCCTGATTGAAATGTGGGGCAAATCTTCGGGAGTCGATACTGCCGCGGGCAACTTCAAAAAGGAAATCAAGGTGCGGGAGAACGGCAAGACCTATTGGATTCCCATTCAGGAAATCCTGGTCACTCATTTCAAGAGAGAAGTTAAAAAGAAGGGCGAGGTCATGCTGTTTATGGTGTATATCGGCACTACCGGAAAAACCCCGGTTTTTCTGGTCAACGAGTTTCGTGCCTTTTGACTACTCTACCGCCTTCTTCGCGTTTTTCGATTTGAGTCCGAAAAAGGGCACCAGATCGTCCTGTACTGAAAATTTACGATACAGGGCGTGAAACTCCTCGTCGCCCAACGCCGGATCCATCAACTGCTTGACCTGCTCCGGCGTCACCAACTGCTGTGACGGTTCGTCGAACGTCGTGGTGCCGATGCCGATCCAGTGCGTCGGCAGAAACGCTTGCGTGACGAGGCTCTCAATACCGCTGGTGTACTTCAACGTCTTCGCCATCACGTGCCGCGCAATGTAAGCCGGAACGCACCGCCCGATGCCGATCACCTTCGCGGTCTCCCCCATGGGAAACGGACGGATCGCCGTGCGGATATGCCCCATCTCACTGAACTCCTTGATGATCGCCCGCTTCTGTTTCTTGAATTTTTTCGAGATGTACCCCTCGACCTTGATCCCCTTTGTCTCCACCGGCTCGCACGGCTTGGGCGCTTCCGCCGCCTGCGCGGTCCCTGCTATCCATAACATGAGGCCGACGGCCACCACCCTCTTCAATCCAGATTGATACGTCACAAGGCTTCCTTTCCTGGCTCCATGTCCACACTCCGGCGGCCCGATCGCGCTTCCGGCGTCCCGGACCCCAACCGGGTTTGCCTGCGGGTTATGGTACAATATGGGTAAATGTGGGGCTTTTCGGACCGATCTCATACGGCGCTTTTCTTTTTCCGGTATATTTCGGCGCATTTTTCACTGCAAAAACAATAGTCTATGCCGGCGATGGTGGCCTTGATCGCCTCCGTCTCCGGTATATAGGTTGAACAATTAGGATCCAGCACCATCTCTGTGGACGCATGCTCCGCGTCCTCAACTTTCGGTTTAGGGGCTTTCTGGTACCACCGGTACAGTAAAACCGCCCCTATCAGAAGTATTATAAAAATATCGATTCGCATGCCGCCATTGTACTTTGTATAAGAGCGGCATTCAACGGTTCCTATTCCCTCAAATGTGAGGGGCGGAACCGGCCCATCGGACAAGTTGTTGATTATGAACGAGCCTTTAAAACATAAACCGGAATTCGAGGAGAACGAGGAGGAGGAAAAACCTCTGCCGCTGGAACCGGAAGTGCTGGACGACGACCTCGACGACGAGAACCACGGGGAAAAGGAGAACGATCAACGCGCCTCCCTGCCCGTCCTGCGTGGATCGGACGCACTGGCACCGCTCGACCCGCTGACCGCCTATCTCAACGAAATCCGGCAATACGCCGAGTTGTCCGAGGAGGATGAAAAGGAACTGGCGCTCCGCTATAAGGACACCGGCGACGTCGAGGCCGCCTACAAACTCATTACCGACAACCTCACGCTGGTGGTCAAAATCGCCATGACCTTCCGGCGCGAATGGCAGAACGTGATGGACCTCATTCAGGAGGGCAACGTCGGCCTCATGAAGGCCGTCAAGAACTTCGACCCGTTCCGCGGCGTACGCCTGCCCGCCTATGCCAGCTGGTGGATCAAGGCCTATATCCTGAAGTACATCCTCGACAACTGGCGGCTGGTGCGCGTCGGCACCACCAACGCCCGCCGCAAACTACTCTACAATCTGCAAAAGGAAAAAGCCCGGCTGGAAGACCAGGGGTTCACC
>QIDN01000078.1 GCA_003229345.1 Nitrospirota bacterium
CATCCAAGACCGCGACAAGGTCTTCAAGAAGATGACCGGCGCCCTTGCGAAGTTTACCCATATGGCGGCCAGGCGCGGCGGACTTCCGAAAAAATAGCGCCAAAGCAGCCATAATCGAGGGGTCGTTGGAGCCGACGCTTTTAGCCAAGAGAAGACATTGGGTAGGATGGCTGCGGAGGTAAAACTTATTCAATTACGGTGGGGTTTGGGTGCTATCGCCGTGAATTTGAAGATTATTTGGGAAATATTGGCTTGCCAGGAAAAATAGGATGGAAAGGTTATTAATAGAAAATCCGCCGTCAGACCTTGAGCTGAATTTTGTGCGCGAGCCCTTGCAATACTTCCTAACCGCGCCCATGGATGGCCCCAATCGTAAAACCGGGCTTATCTTCAATATTTGTGGTTTCGGACAGCGGCCCGATGATGTGTATTTTGCTGACAAATTGGCTCCCTACCTGAGCAATAAATATAATTGCTACTGTGTTGGCGTTGCCTATTTTGGAATTCTAGTTAAGTTTATTGGCAAACTTATCGCCTTGCCTAAATGGAAGGAGGCCTTGTTCAACCTCTACGGCCTTCCGCCGACGGATGACTTGGGCGAAATCACCAAATTCCTCAGGGCGAAAGGCGTTGCCGAGTTATCCGGTGAATTTCCGTTGATTTCCTGTTTTGGCGGCGAGTACCAGTCATTTGGTTTTCTGCCGGCGCTGGATCACATTGCCGTTCTTGGCGATATACTGCGAAGATACGACATCAATCGCAAACGACTGATTATTTTAAGCACCTCCTGTGGCGGCCATATTGCCGGCATGATGCTCAAACTGATGAGCAACACCTTTTCCACCATTATTGATAATTCTGGATTCGTGAGAACCGAATTGCCTCAACTCAACAACATGGAGTTCGGCGCCCGGCATTGGTTCAAGCATAACGGGGTGCGTATCTGCAGGGTGGAGAAAACACCCTGGTCAGTAAAGGACAGCAGCAGCCAAGGATTTTTCAAGCCAGAGTTCGCAGCTATCCGCGATCTCACACTGCAATCCCATTACCGCCCGGGCAATACACGTGTGTACGGTTTTCACTCCGCATTGGACGAACTTGTGCCCATAGAGGATAAGGAACTTCATTTCGAGACCCTGCAAAAATTTTATGATGCAACGTTGGTCCGTGTGGAGCGCGGCGATATTGACGGCAAATTATTCAAGGAAATCGGCCACGGAATGGGTGCGTCATTACGTGGCATCTTCGACTTGGTGGCCGAGACCGATCCACTCATGGAGAGAAACCAGACGGAAACGGACTTCGAAATGAACACTCGACTCTCCCTGAACTGTGGAGCCATCAATTACGCGTTCAGTTTCTCGGACGATTTTTCCTTCAAGCACGCCCTAATCTAAGACGTACTAAAGCTTATTCTTGGCGATGCGTTTGATCAGGCAGTCGCAGAGGCAGTTGACGCGACCTAAATAATGATGCGAAATCGGCAAAATACGTCTACCCACTTACCACTCGCTCCAAGGTCCCCTCCGGGTCAAATCCGCCCGTTAACGATGGTCTGAAACTTTTTTCGCCAGGCGCCTCGAAGCGGAAGTTATTCGTCAAGCGGTTAAGGCGCCTTTAGCTCCCCGGTAATTTGGCGGGGGGCAGCTTCCACAGACGTTCGGCGTTTTTATGGGCGATGGCCTGGGCCACGTTATCCGGCAGCCTGGCCAGAACCTTCCGCCACAATTCCGCCTGGGGCAGGAACGTATCGCGCCAATGGCTGGCCCAGACGTTATCGAAACCGAGGACGAAGCGGTCCGGATGGGCCAGAACCACTTTCTTCCATGCGGGCGCCATCTTTTCGCCGCGGATCATCTGCGTCCAGGGCAGCCCCGAATTTTTGGTGGTGAAGGGAGTTGTATGCGAGGTGATGAAAAAAAGATTGGCGTGTTTTGGCAAAAGCCTCTCGGCGTCCTCCGCGAACAGTTGGCCCATGTGGATCATGGCGAAAGAGATGTCCCGGTTGGCCCTGAACAGGGCCTCCAGCTTTTCCATGTAATCATCTTTTTCGCCCCAATCCATATCGCCGAATTCAACATGGACGACGAAGGGAAACCCTTTTTTGCGCGCCGTATCGATGAAGGGCTGGAGCAGCGGGCTGTCCGCCTCGATGACGGAGCGCCCGGCGCCCCT
>QIDN01000291.1 GCA_003229345.1 Nitrospirota bacterium
GCAAACATGAAGTAACTGAGAATCGACACAACAAATATCCCATTTTCCCATCGATGTTCCGGTTGTCGGAATACCCGGAAAAGATAAAAAGGAAGTGTCAGAAACGAAAACGGGTGCGTCCAGATAAGGATATGCATAAAACTTATTTGCAAATTTCGCACCCATTTTTTTTCAGGCAAGGGTAAAAACGTAAGAACAAATAGAGCAATGGCGCAGTGCCAAATCTGGTACATCAAAGTTCCTACAAATTCGAAATTAGCCTGAGGCAAAGCGATTATCAAAAGAGTGGAGTAGAAGGCGAACCAGCGATTATCAAAAACGTGATCCATCACACGATAAAACAGAGAATACACGAACGCTGTGAATGTCAAAGATACCAATGCATATAAGGCAGGGATTATTGGGAGCGGAAAAAAATGCAAGAGGTAACCAACTAGGTTGGGGAAAATTCGAATATATCCCGCGTAAAAATAAAATATATTTTTGAAAGCATGTTCGTTGTAAAAGTTGGCAAAAATCTGCCTGCCATCCTCATTATACAAAAGAGGATAAAATACTTCATGGAGTTCGTTTCTCAGGGCCAGGATCAAAAAACAAAAAGCAAAAGTCCAACCCCAGTTGGGTTGAAAAACTAGATGCTTTTTAATATCTTGTGTGCAGGTTTTTTGGAATTCCGCTTCTTGGACAGCGTTTTCGGTCATGAAACCAGTATAAGACCTGCTGTCCGAATCATCAATTGATTACAAAAGAAAGACTTGGGGTGGGAAAACCGTCAGGAAGATCGCCATTCCTCAAATTGTTTCCAGGCCTGATCGAAGTGTTCGACGTCGAACGCTTTGCGTTCCGCCGAAACATCTTTTGCAGGTGACCGGAACACCACGATCTCTTTATCTTTCACATTGCTGGATTCCACGAAAATGGAACACCCCGCCGCCATCACCGCGCCGGTGCCCTGTAATAGCTCGTCTCGTATAGCGCGGGGAGAATCCATCACCACCAACCCCAGCTTATTGATCATTTCCATGACGTCCGTTTTCCCGAACAATTAAAAGGATGCGCGATACCTGCGGATGGAAGGGTCCACCAACTGCGACCAGGCATCGATACCCCCCGCCAGGTTGGTCACATTTTTAAATCCGGCTTCCTTCAAAATCAGACCGGCCTGATAGGAGCGCTGACCAACATGACAATACACCACAATGTCATCCTCAAAAGCCAGTTCCTGAAGGCGATCCACCAACTCGGCCAGTGGGATATGGGTTGAATCCGCGATCGCCGCCATGGAATGCTCCCAATCTTCCCGGACATCCAAAAGCAGTCCCACCTGTCCGGAATCCAGCCGTTCCTTGAGTTCCACAGGATTTATCTGTTGAACTGAATGGGTCATCATTGCTCCATTTTTAAGCTAAGTGCCCGATCGATGGTTTGCAGGTGTTGCATATTTGAAAATCCACTGTTTCAAAATCGTAACTGTGGGTTATCTCTTTTCTCCCGGAATGAGGCTTTTTTGTTAGGCAGGTTAGCGAAAAAAGAGAGTCACGCACTTTTTTTCCGAGTTGGGCCAACCCTCCCGGCCCTTCTCGGGCCTGCCTTCCAGCCTTTTTTTATCACTTCCCTATTGAAACCCCATCCAGGGCCAAAATACGAACAACAAAATCAGAAAACAGACCATACCCAACAGGCTGAGCAACGTTCCTGAAAATATCATTTCCCGAAGCGAAATGTGGCGGGACGAGAAAGCCAACGCGGAAGCAGGTGTGGCAATCGGCAGTATAAATGCAAAGTTACTGGGTAAAATCACTGTCATCGTTGCCACCACCGGGGAGATTCCGTAATCAGGACATAAACTTAAGGCCGGCGGCAATAAAATAGCGATCACCGCCGAATTACTCATAAACGTGGTGAACAAGGTGGACAGTACCGCCAAGATCAACAAAAATGTCACGGGAGAGGTGATCGACCCCTGAAACGCTCTCTGTGCCAACCACAACGCCGCGCCCGAGGAAGCCATCACCTGTCCGAGAGCGATCGCTCCGCCATACATGAGGATAATCGCCCAGTTGACGTGCGGTTCCACTGTTTCCCAAGTAATCAGATTCAGAGCAAACAACAGCACGATCGCCATGATGGAGATGTTGGCAATCCCCAACTGCTCGCCGAA
>QIDN01000449.1 GCA_003229345.1 Nitrospirota bacterium
CGGCTTTTTCTGCGCCGGCATGGATGCTCTTCCAGAATTCGTGCGTCGTTCCTTTCGGGATGACGGCGATTTGTGGTTTTTCGGACCCGGCGGAGCCCCCGCACCCGGTCACGAAGGTGGTTGCGGCGACGAGAAGAAAGATTCGAATTTGACTCATGCTAGTAATCCAAGTTGGATCGCGCCTCTCAGCATATCATGAAAATCCCGACATCGGGTTTCTCCTTGGCTTGAAGCCGAAGCCCGAATTCTGGCGCATTAGGGACCGGAGGACTTATGATCAAAAGGTGATCCCAATCCGATAAATCTCGGCCATCTCTTCTGTTTCAGGATTCAATTCATAAAATGCCACAGAAACTTTTCCAGGTGAACTCTCTGTGTCGACTTCTGCGAGGCCGAATACTGAACCAATGACCAGTGGCGGATCTTCCGCCGTTTCTTTCGGCATTGCCCAATTCGGTCTGAATATTTCAAAAGAAAACGCCGGGTTCTCCTGGTTTTCGGGAATGAGAGGATGCCCGGTGGCCCTTTTGTAGTTTAGCGGAGAGGCAGAAAAATCAAAAACGGCAGAACCCAGATCGTGGAGCGAGTATTCGATCATTTTCTCAGAATGCGATACAGCATTCAAAGGCGCCTGCCAATTTAGAATATGTGCGCTGGGATAGTGCTGGTCACCGGAAAACACCAGGACACCGTGAATCTGATTCTCTTCGATGAAGGACAGAAATTTGGTGCGCTCGTATTTGTAACCCATCCAACTGTCAAATCCTCCCCTGCCGGAGGACGTATCACCACCGTAATCATTCAAAGAGACACTTGAAAAGACAATCTTGACAGCAGCCTCTGATTCTTTCAATCCATTGAGCAGCCAACTGAGTTGCTCGTCCCCAAGCATCGTTTTCTCCTCTCCCTCTGCATCTTGCATCGGAACCCGATACCACCGTGCATCCAAGACAAAGACGTCAACATCTGAAATAGAGAACTTGTAATAGATTCCACCCTCTTCGTCCTCATAAGGGTAGGCCGGATAATTTTCCTTAAAAACTCTCTTGGCTTCGGCTTTGTAGGGATATCCGCCGTCGGAATTATCTTTGCCAAAATCATGGTCGTCCCAAGTGGCCATGATCGGAAAGCGACTCGCCATTTTCTGATAATTCTCATCAAAGACGCGACCGTACTTGTTCCGAAATGCCTGCAACACTGTTTTGTCAGACAGAATGACCTCACCTTCCGCAAGCATCTTCTTCCGCAGGCTGTCATTGGTACTATACTCCTCGAGTGTATTCAGATCGCCATCGTAATCGCCATACATCTGGTCACCAAGCAGTGCCACAAAAGTCGGAGTAACCTGTTCGATTCTTTCGAATATGTTGAAACCCAGGTATTTTTCCCGCAGACAGGCAGAAAAGACAAAACTGAATCTACCCGGCTCACCAACCGCGGGGAAAGATCTAAACTGGTCCCATTCAGAATATTTCCCATCCTCGAATTCTACTCGATATCTGTATTCTGTACCGTCATCAAGGTTGTTCAGGTACAAGTTTGTAGACAAACCGTTCGTTTCAGACAGCGTACCCCACTCAGTGAACGCGCTGTTTTCCGCGTCCAGCTTTTGGTATTCGATGCGCACGTTACCGGCGTCTGTCGCCTTTATCAGGATCGGCACCTGATTGTCTAGCACGATTCCCACGACCGGTGCTCGAAGCAATTCGTTGGGTTTGTCACACCCCAATGGGATTAAGGTTATGATCAACGCTGAGATTCGTAACAATCTTGTATTCATCGAATTTCTTTCTTCATGATGATTGCCTGTTGTCTCATGGCCATGTAATGTTAGTTTGAACAACGGCTTATCGTCTGTTAATTCACGTAAATCATTCGTTTCGTCTCGCTAAATGACTGGCCGGGCAAATGACTGGGGGACGCCGTGATTCGATAGAAGTAGATCCCAGTTGCCACCTTGCGACCTCCGGGACGCCTGCCATTTCCAAATATGACCTCTTACGCTTCAATCCATTTTCGGGCTCTCGCGACGGTTCTTTTCCATTGATACATTAGCCGGCGCCGGTGATCTTCGCTGATGGTCGGCTCATATCTTCGGGCCAGCCTCCATTTTCTGCTGATCTCATCCGGATTATCAATATCGCCCACTCC
>QIDN01000313.1 GCA_003229345.1 Nitrospirota bacterium
AGGAACAAAATAAAAAGAATGCTCCCCAGAATTTTCATGATCGAACCTGCTTTCAGGTGACAGGACATTTTCAGGTCTCCGTAAAATTTCGATTGTTTCTCAATTAGCCAGAGCTTGCCCCAGACCGGCGGCCTTAAGGGCTTCTTCATTGATCCCCCGGCCGCAACACTCGGCCAGCCGACCGTCAATCACTACTGCCGGGACAGAACCGATCCCAAGATTTTTTGCTCTGTTAGCGATCTCCGGGTTTTTCATGTCCAGCACGGTCACCTCACAGGAGGCACAGGCCAGACGGTTCACAACGGAAACCGCTGCTTCGCAAACCGGGCATCCGGCACTAAAGATTTCTACTTTACGTTTGTCATTCATGATTTTTTCTCCTTCTTTTTTCCAAATCAATTATTTTCTCTTCAAAAATGGAACTCCATAGCCAATGCGAAGCGGTAATCGACCTCCGGCTGGTTTCCATACAGCTTTTGGTAAACTGGAACTTGAACGCCACCTTTTACGGCCCAGTTCCTATAAGTCACGAAAAACGCCGGCGAAACAAATAACCGGTTTCCCCCGGAGTCAGAAACATCCTGTCCAAACAGTTCGTTCCGTTGTTGTGTTTCCCAATTCATCTCCACCATGAAGACCCAATCGGGCTCCAGGTACTCGGTAAGCCAGGGGCGAATGCCGATGGCCGCATCAGCGAAGATTTTGTCACCCGCCTTGAATTGATCAGCCTCGGTATTGAGACGGTAACGAAAATCACCAAAATAATACCAGCGCCTTGACTCTCTGGCGACGGCCAGGCCAAAAAGATAATCGATGGAGCCACTCCCCAGTCTTGGCTTTTCGTTCTCATCTCCCGTTGGAGATTTTACTCCAAGGATGATCGCGGCTGAATCCTGGAGTCCCGGACGGTCCCGCCGCCAGAAACGGTATTTCAACCTAAGAGATAAATCCCCAAAACCCGACGAGGATTGATCTTCCGTTGCAGTTTTCCCCACCATGTCAAGAATACCTGGAATGACCAGGGTTGCTGCCAGGTCAGCAGTGATTCCATAAATAATTTCCGTGTCGATAGCCAACTCTTGCTTGGTATTTTGATTGCCGGAAGATCGATCGCTATCGATTTCCACCTCTATACCAACTCCTCCCTTAAATATGACGTGGGGTCCGAGTCCAAAAATCGGCTCATGGGCAAAGGCGGAATTAATCTGGACTAGCACCACCAAAAAAAAGACAAACAGGCACGAAATAAATTGATCAAAGATCATTTTCGAGTGGAAATTCAATTGGCAACCTCTTCAACTTTTTTCGGGGAAAGCGCCCAAACATCTCCATCCAACCTGAGAACTTCTGCAATAAGTTCCACCCGAACATTATTTTCTGCAAAAAGGAGTGCTTTTTCTTTTAAGTTTCTTTCCAGGTCAGTGAGAGGGATAGGGGGGTCCGATTCATTGAACTTGAATAACAAACCCTTTGCCTCATCTACGATTATTGTTCCATGAGCGGTAATCTTCATTAATCGTGGAGTAAAACCGGCATCCTTGACAGCGGACCGTACATCAGCAAAGGCTGGACATTTATTTTCGGCGCACTTTAAAGTAACGGTCCCGGCATTCAGAAGAATTTTAATTTCTGTTACGCCTTTTAAACTTTTTATCTTTTTTTCAATACCGTAAGCGCAGAAAGGGCAGGCCACACCATCTACAGAAACGGTAATGCTTTTTATCTCGGCATGTGCCGTGCAAATGAAAATAGAATCACTCAATAACCAAATTCCTAACAGCCCGAAGAAATAAATTACTTTCAAAGGAGGCAACTCCATTTTATTCTTATTATTTACTGTTAAACCCAATAGAACCCTAAGCCCACAGCAGTCAACGTGGAAAGCCACACAACGATATGGCTTACACGGTTTCCCTGTTTTTTTATATGAACCAGATAATTGGCCCGTCCCAGAAACACCACCGACAAGCCCAGCATAAAAGGCATGTATTTCATTACAATGATTTTCATTGCCGCGGTTCCCGCCAATCCAAAAACCGCCAGCCCGGCTGGGAGAACACAACACCACGGAACGGCAAAAGCTACGGAAAACATACTTGAGCTTTTTTCATTCATGATTTTTCTCCTTCTTTTTTAACTCTGTCCGG
>QIDN01000298.1 GCA_003229345.1 Nitrospirota bacterium
TTATCCCCTCAGCCGGGTCCTCCCATTTCACCGTTGAGGGGATTTTTTTGCCGAGAGCCCGCTTGCGGCGGTCGGCGGCGGGCTCCCATCAATAAAAATCCGATGACCAGTCCAAGCTCTCCAAGTGCTCTCTTAAATGGGAGATGGTTCGAAAGCGATCCAAAATCAGTGACCGCTTGAGCCCACAGCAGATTTCCTTCACCGTGCTGGGCATTTTGGAGTATCGTTTGGCTCCTCCCAGAACATCATAAAATATCCGGATCAATTCGCGAATATCCTGTTGCCGCGTTTCTTTTTTTGGAATGGGACCGTTGAATAGGTCCAACAGCTTGACCTCGAATTCCAACCCGAACCGGTTGATGATAATATTGTCAGTATGCAGATCGCCGTGGGTCTCGTTCAGCAGATGGATTTCCTCAATCCCACAAGTCAATGCATACAACAGGTGGAGCGCTGGAAAGGGATGAAGCCGTTGCCCCGGAAAGCCCTTCAAAAATTCCGATAACAAATCCCCTTCCACATAATCCGAAATCAAAACGGTGATCGGGATTTTCCGGACCAGTAGGATTTCCTCGGTGTGATACTGGATCAGAATTGGAATCTGGCGGAGCTTGTGGAGTTTTTGGGCATAGGTTTTGGCGGTTTTGTTGCCAATGTTTCTCTGTGGAAAAAACAGTTTGGCCGCCCGCTCAATGCCCGTGCGAACTTCGCGGATCTTATAGACCTCGCCCTCCCATCCAGCACCCAGCAGGGAAAGGACCTCATACTTGCCGGCTATTTTACGTCCCGCAGTGAGGTCGAAAGAATTGATCACTGCTTTCAAAGCGCCTTTTTTTGCCAAGTGAACTCTCCTTGATCCATATAAAAACCGATACTTCATTTTTACGGAAAAGTCCTCTTTTAGCAATGCTTTTCCGATCGGAAGGATAGGGAGCAAAAAAATATCCCCACCGGCTCTCTTCTGATAAAGGGCCGGTGGGGATGAAATGAAGTTGATATTGAACTATTTGCTCGCGCAGATGGCGGTCACCCCGCATTTGATGTAATGGTTGTTGATGCCAAAAAAATCCTTGGATTTCGGGCCATGTCGACCCTCACACACACAGGCATTTTCAGTCTTGCTTTGGACGGCGCCATCCGGTCCTTTCAGTTTAAAAGGATCGTCGCCAGCTGTACCTGTTTCCGCCCACCACTTTGTACATTGGAAAAGGATGGGATAATCTGCGGTACATTCGGCGGCTACAGTAATTTTTCCGGGTTCATCATCCGTTTGTTTGGTGCTGGACTCCCCCTGAGCCGAGAATTCCTTGAGTTCCCGGGGAGCGTTGGGATCAATCGTCTTTCCGCCGCCGCAATTGATACTGGTAAAGGCAAACAGAATCAATATCAGAGCGGTTCCGATATGGGTTGTAGAAATTTTCACAGAGTTTCTCCTAATTAGATTAAACCGGTATATATCTCAAGGTACAATAAATGCAACGAGTTATCAATACATTTTCATTTACAGGTATTTTCTTTTTTATGACCGAAAATATCCTTTTCCACGGGAGAAATTCCAGGGATTTTGACTTTCCCTGAAGCTTGTTCTAATAAAAAGACCCATCCCCGGCGAGGCAGGAGATGGGTCTTGTGACTTTGATCAATCGATGCTGCCAGGTTCTAAAGGACCGGATCAATTCAGCTTACAGGGTCAAGCTACGACTATCCTCGAAAGTCTGCGTCGTAATCTGTATACGTTTTTCTCAGTTACCTCAATTTATTCAAACTGGGGCCTCATGTTCGGATGCGTGAGTTTTCCTGATAACCCAAGCGTCTTGGTAAAATCGCGTTTGATCACTGGCGGTTTCTAATTTTGGCGGACATATGAAGGGTTGTCTGTAGTTACTTTTATCTGATTACCAACAAACATCACACTTTCATCAAATTCAATTTTAGATTCCGGGAAATATGGTTTTTTAGAATATACAGCGATTCCTATCCGGTTTTTTTCTATAATACTTTCTGAAGCAAAAACTGAAGACGCATCTTTTGAAGCAATGCCAATATCTGATTCCTGAATCTTAGATTCTTTTATATACCCTCGCGAATTTTCACCTACAGAGATCCCCTTATCTGTGTTATGGGCTACCACGCTATTAT
>QIDN01000135.1 GCA_003229345.1 Nitrospirota bacterium
GATCGGCGCTGACCGCATGGATTAACTCGAAGACGCCCCCGCATTTTCCACATTCGTATTCATAGATAGGCATACTTCAGAACTCCAGAAATAATTAAACAGTGTATTGAAAGAGGAATCCAAACCCCTAAGAATCGCTTAAATTTTCGGCAGATTTGATCGCCTATGAAAAAACTATCATTTCAACATCGAAAAATCAAGTTTTCCACAGGGTTTTTGACGCATTTTAGGGCAAAAGTGAGGAGAGGGCCGGCAGAGGTGGGGGAGTTGGGTCCAGCGTCATGCTGGAGGTTAAACCTCAGTCAGCCAGTGTTTGAACTTGGGGGATTTGCCGGCGACGATGTCGAAGAAGGTTTTCTGGATGCGGTCGGTGGTGTCGCCTTTCGACCCGTTGCCGATGACGCGGTTGTCGATCTCGCGGATCGGGGTGATCTCGGCGGCGGTGCCGGTCAGAAAAATTTCATCGGCCAAGTACAGCTCGTCGCGCGTCAGCGTTTCTTCCTTCAAGGGAATGTTCAACTCCTCACAGATGCTGAATACCGCATCACGGGTGATGCCGTCCAGACAACTGCTGGCCAAGGACGGCGTCATTAGTGTGTTCTTATATAAGATGAATATATTCTCACCCGATCCTTCGGAAACGTAGCCGTTGGGATCGAGCAAAATCGCTTCGTCATAGCCATCGCGAACTGCTTCGGCTTTGGCAAAAATGGAGTTGATGTAATAACCGCAGGCCTTGGCCTTGGTCATGCTGATGTTGACATGGTGCCGGGTAAATGAGGAGATGCGGACGCGGATGCCTTTGTTGAGTCCGTCGTCACCCAGGTACGTGCCCCACGGCCAGGCGGCGATGGCGACGCGGACGTTAACGCCCTCCGGGTTCAGGCCCATCTTGTTGTCGCCCAGGAAAACGATTGGGCGGATGTAGCACTCCTCCAGCTTGTTGATGGAAACAACTTCGAGTATGGCTTGTGTGATATCCTCCGGCGAAAAGGGGATATCGATCCCCAGTATTTTGGCGGAGTTGAACAGGCGCTGGACGTGCTCCGGCAGGCGGAAAATGGCGGATTTGCCGTTCTCCGTGCGGTAACAGCGGATGCCCTCGAACACGCCGTATCCGTAATGCAGGGTATGGGTGAGGACGTGGACATTCGCCTCGTGCCAGGGGACCAGTGCCCCGTCCATCCAGATTTTTTCCGATTTTTCCACGTCAGGCCTTGATGAAGGTGAATTTGCGCTAAAAGGCCATTTTATGAGGGGGTTGGGGTAAAATCAAGCCAAATAAAACCCATTGACATGATAGGATGAGTTTGATAATTTCTTACGCTTCACGTGTTTCACGCGAGTGCATCACGGGCCGCTAGCTCAGTTGGTAGAGCAACGCCCTTTTAAGGCGTGGGTCGAAGGTTCGAATCCTTCGCGGCTCACCATTTCTTTCTGCATCAAATACCACACACAGTCCCCATCGTCTAGCCTGGTCCAGGACACCGGCCTTTCACGCCGGCGACGCGGGTTCGAATCCCGCTGGGGACGCCAATTCCTGCCTTTAGTTTCAAAACTTTATGAAATTTTGATGGCCCGCCATTTTGAGAATGGTGTGGTGAAGTGTGTTGACCTCCTCTGGGTAGAACAATCTTTTTGTGCTATTCTAGGGGCATGAAAAAGTCCATTCGCCTCAAAAAAAATGGGGGAGCTTCCCGCGAGTTTAACGCCGTGGTCGAAAAAGACGTGGAAGGGTATTACGTCGCCTCGGTTTTGGAACTCCCCGGTTGCCACACCCAGGCCAAAACCATGGACACCATGATGAAGCGTCTGCGTGAAGCCATCGAAGTCTACCTGGAAGTTCAAAAGGCCGAACCCCAACCCTCCGATTTCGTAGGCGTGTACCGCATTAATCTATAACCGTGCCCGACCTTCCCCAGATCACCGGCAAAAAGCTAATTAATGTTCTCCGGAAAATCGGCTTTACGATTGCTCGAAGCAAGGGTAGTCATTTTGTGCTCAAGCATGAGGACGGACGTATTACAGTGGTCCCGGTTCACTCAGGCGGAAACCATCGGTCCAGGTTTGTTGAGCCGAATACTAAGGGATTGCGATTTGACCCGTGACGAATTGAAGGAATTACTTTAGACGGTAT
>QIDN01000341.1 GCA_003229345.1 Nitrospirota bacterium
AAGTTTCAAAGGAAGGTTGGCAGAGTGAAAATTATTCCCGCAGTGGATATTAAAGAAGGCCGATGCGTCCGCCTGACACAGGGCAAAGAGGACCAGGAAACCGTTTATTCGGACGATCCCCAGGCCATGGCCGAACATTGGGATGAGCAGGGTGCCCAACTCATTCATGTGGTGGATCTGGACGGCGCTTTCCAGGGTCTGCCAAAAAATGCCAGCATCATCAAAGACATCATATACAGCAGTACCGTGGATATCCAGGTGGGAGGCGGTATTCGTTCCATGGAAGCGATCGCTTCCTATGTCAACGCCGGTGCCTACCGGGTTATTCTGGGCACCATCGCTCACGAAGACCCGGCCTTTGTGGAAGAAGCCTGCAAACAGTTCCCAGGAAAAATCATGATCGGCATCGATGCCCAAAACGGAAAAGTCGCCGTCAAAGGCTGGACGGAGGTTTCGGAACAAACAGCCGCCGACCTCGCCCAAACCATGGAACCGCTGGGTGTCGCAGGTTTTATTTTTACCGACATCAGCCGGGACGGTATGTTGCAGGGGCCCAACCTCGACAGCACCCGGCAGTTTGCCCAAGCCATTTCTCTGCCCGTCATCGCGTCCGGTGGCATCAGCGGAATACAGGATGTCGTCAGCCTGCTATCTCTCCAATCCGAAGGCGTCGAAGGCATGATCACCGGAAAAGCTCTGTACGACAAGAAACTCGACTTCAAGGAAGCCTTGAAGCAGGTGCGTGACCATGTTGGCTAAACGAATCATTCCCTGCCTGGATGTCAAAGACGGCCGCGTGGTTAAAGGCGTGCAATTCGTCAACCTGCGGGATGCGGGTGACCCGGTGGAATGCGCCGCCGCTTACGAAGCGGAAGGCGCCGACGAATTGACTTTTCTCGACATCACCGCCTCGCATGAAAAACGCGACATCATTCTAGACATAGTAGCGCGGACTGCCGAAAAAGTATTCATGCCGCTCACCGTCGGCGGCGGCATACGCACTCTGGAGGACATCCGTAATCTTTTAAAAGCGGGGGCTGATAAAGTGGCCATCAACACCGCCGCCGTCCACAATCCTGAGTTCGTGCAACAAGCCGCGCAACGCTTCGGAAGCCAATGCATCGTGGTGGCCATCGACGCCAAGCAGGTGGAGACCGGCAGTCCGGCAATTGATCCGCCAGTCGATTGGAAAGACCATCATCCCGACCTGTTTCAACGCCCTGCCCCACCCATACCCACATGGGAAGTGTTCACCCACGGCGGCCGCAACCCGACCGGTATTCAGGTGATCCGCTGGGCGCAACTCATGGAACAATACGGCGCCGGTGAAATTCTGCTGACCAGCATGGACCGCGACGGCACCAAACAGGGCTACGACGTGGCGCTCAATTGTGCCGTATCCGAAGCCACCACCATTCCAGTGATCGCCTCGGGAGGCGCGGGAACGCTGGAACATATGTACGAAGGAATTGTGGATGGAAAAGCCGACGCCGTGCTTGCCGCCTCAATTTTCCATTTCAAGGAAATCACCATTCCCGAAACCAAGCGCTACCTCGCCGACAAAGGCATCACCATCCGGCTCTAAAATCCAGTCCTTTTTGAATGGGCTTAAACTCCCTGATATATTGTAACCACTGGATTTTAAGCCAATAAATCTTGACTCTCGACCGATAATTGGTTAAAAATTCCCTTCTTCGAAAATTGCGTGGCGCTTCTAAATATTTCTGAGGGCATCCAGATGACTCTTTCAAGCACGTTGGTAAAAACAATAACTCTTACTCTGTTCCTCGCGTTGGCGATAGGGGTGGGGTCCACTCCAGTCTTTGCCGACAAAGTTGAATTCGGCGACGGCAATATTCTGCAGGGTACCGTTTCCACCCTTGAAAAAGGGACGTTGGTATTTTCTACAACGTATGCCGAGAAAATCAAAATCCCGGTCGGTCAAATTAAAACCATTTCGACGGATCAGGCGGTCACCTTAAAAATGACCAACGATTCGATCCTGACGGGAAAACTGATCACGCTGGAAGATGGACGGGTGGCCGTCATCTTGGACCTGGTCGGAGAAACCGTACCCTTCGAGTGGGCTCAGGTTAAAAATATCAATGAACCGCCGGGAAGCTGGTCGGGCAATTTT
>QIDN01000050.1 GCA_003229345.1 Nitrospirota bacterium
GTGGAATCCGAAGAAACCTGGAGTATCCACCGCGACGCGCCGAATCTGGAAAGCCAGGATACCAAAATGGAAATGCTGGAGACCGGCATCAAGGTCGTCGACCTGCTCGAACCTTACCTGAAGGGTGGCAAGACCGGCCTGTTCGGCGGCGCGGGTGTTGGTAAAACCGTATTGATCATGGAGCTCATCCGGAACATCGGTTCCGAGCACGGCGGTTACTCGGTCTTCGCTGGCGTGGGCGAGCGGACCCGTGAAGGCAACGACCTCTATCACGAGATGGTCGAATCCAAGGTTATCGATAAAACCGCACTGATCTATGGTCAGATGACAGAACCCCCCGGCGCCCGCATGCGCGTCGGCCTGACGGGGCTGACCATGGCCGAATATTTCCGCGATGTCGACGGGCAGGACGTTCTGCTGTTCATCGATAATATCTTCCGTTTTTCGCAGGCCGGTTCCGAAGTATCCGCACTGCTGGGACGCATTCCCTCCGCCGTGGGTTACCAGCCGACGCTGGCGACGGAAATGGGTAACCTGCAGGAGCGCATCACCTCGACCAAGAAAGGGTCCATCACTTCCGTCCAGGCGATTTACGTGCCGGCGGATGACTTGACCGACCCCGCACCGGCGACCACTTTTGCCCATCTGGATGCCACCACCGTTCTCAATCGCCGAATTTCCGAGCTGGGTATTTACCCGGCGGTGGATCCGTTGGATTCCACCTCCCGTATTCTTGATCCCCAGATCGTCGGCGAGGAGCATTACACCATTGCCCGTGAAGTTCAGCGGATTCTGCAACGTTATAAAGATCTGCAGGACATCATCGCCATTCTCGGCATGGACGAATTGACCGAGGATGACAAGGCACTGGTAGCGCGCGCTCGGAAAATCCAGAAGTATCTGTCGCAACCGTTCTTCGTCGCCGAAGTGTTCACCGGTACACCCGGAAAATACGTCAAGGTGGAAGACAGCATCAAAGGCTTCAAGGAAATCATCGAAGGCAAAATGGACGACATCCCCGAGCAGGCATTCTATATGGTGGGCGCGATTGAAGAAGTTTACGAAAAAGCTGAAAAAATGAAAAAAGGATAACCACTGATGGCGGACAAACTCTTTTTATCGCTAGTAACCCCCGAAAAGGAAATGGTGGCCGATGCGGAAGTGGATCAGGTGAACATTCCCGGTTTTGACGGGGACATGGGCATTCTGGCCAACCACGCGCCTCTGCTCACCCTCCTGCGGCCGGGCCGGTTCTCTTATGAAAAGGGGGAAGAGGTGGTCGAACTGGTGGTCAGCGAAGGCTACGCCGAAGTGACCGCCAACCGCGTCACCATTCTGGCCGAGTCCGCCGAATTCCTGCACGAAATCGACCACGACCGCGCCGAAACCGCGCGCGCTGCCGCCGAAAAACTCCTCGAGAAAGCCGATCTCGAAGGAAAAGCCTTCAAAGAAGCCCAAGACAAACTGTTCCGCGCCCTGGCCCGCCTCGAAACCAAAAAATCCGATTAATCCATCTTCCCGAATTCTCTTTTCTATACCCCCTTATTCTCTACCAGGACCGCATACGCGGATTAGCGTAGTAATGGATCAGATCCTTGACCGAGAGCATGCCCACCACCGCATCATTGTCCGTAACAGCGATATGGCGAATCCTTTTGTTGGCCATCAACTGATTGGCATCGACAATGGGCTCATGACAGTCAATGGTTTGAAGTGGAGCGGTCATAATCTCGCTGACCTTGGGATTTTTGTCCTGCAACCCTTGCGCTACAATTTTCCGCGTTAAATCCGTTTCCGTAATAATGCCGACAAAGGTTTCTCCTTCTTTAACCAGAAGCGATCCGATGTGTTTGGATTCCATTAATTGCGCCGCTTCTTGAACCGGGGTATCGGAACTGACACTCAAAACCGGACTGACCATGTAGTCGCCGATTTCTTCGTTGGGATTCGATGCGACTTTTCTCTTTCTCATGGTTCATTCTCCTTCAATGATGGTGAACCCTGAATACGTGGGTGTACATGTAGAAATTGAATGATTGAAATGGGATGTCCCTTTCGCCCAGAGAGCGAGGGGTTGCAATTTTAGATGCTTGTTGAGGGAAAGGGGTTCCTTTTTTGCCCCTGAAGCCGAAGG
>QIDN01000162.1 GCA_003229345.1 Nitrospirota bacterium
GGAGTGAAAAAGATCGACCGCATTATTATTGATCTGGCGGAGGAGAAACTGGAAGATCTCCAACCGAAACCTGCGAAGGGCCGGTGGCTGCGAAGACTGACCGCCCCTTTTTTGGTGATCGGTGGGCTGATAGCGATTGCGGTATATTTTCAAACCCAGGTTCCATGGTCTGATCCGGAACCCGAGCCACAAGACAACCTCACGCAAATGATCGAGCAGACGCCTTTGAGTTTGTCCCAGCCGGGACAACTGGTGCCTCAAGCGCCGCCTCAAACGCGTACTCTGTCTTCGGTGGACAACAGCCCGATCGATGAATCCGCCACAGAGGGCTCTCAAATTCCGGTCAAATTTTCTCAGGAAAAAGAGTTGGTCGAGGAGTTGTCCACGCTGACCACCGGTGAAAGTAAAATCGAAGCCGCACGCTGGGTGTTGAAACGATGGCGCGCCTTCAAAAAAGAAACCGTCACCCTGACGCCCAAGGCACAGAAAATTTTAAAAGCCGATTACGGGCTTTCCGTCTATGAGTCGAGTAGCAACCTGAACCGGTTGACGACGCTCAACTATCCCGCAATGGTGGAGCTCAACCTGCCGGACGGCAAAGGCACGCGTTACCTGGCGTTGGTGGCACTCAAGGGGGATGTGGGGGTGTTTCGCTCCAACGAGATGTTTGAAATTCCGCTGGCTCTGTTTGAATCGTTATGGACGCACAAGGCTTGGGTGCCCTGGAAAAATTTTGAGGAATTGCCCGGCGATATGAAAACCGGCTACAAAGGGGAGCCCGCCCAATGGCTGCAACAGCAGTTGAATCGGCTCGGTTATTACAATGAGCAACCCGATCTCCGGTACGGTCGGCGCACCGCCGACGCTGTGGCCAAATTCCAGCGCTATTATAACCTCAAGGATCACGGTCGACTCGACACCGAAACCCAAATGATCCTCTACAACCGCCTGCCTACTTATAGTGCCCCCAAACTCACCGGGGGGTAAAAAATCCAGGACCAAGAATGTCATCCTGAGCCTGTCGAAGGGTGACATTCTATTTAATCCAGTACGGTTGTTCAAATATTTTGATCCAACTCCCGTCGTCACCATGAGGATTTAGTTTCCAGTAATTGAACAATTCCTCGCGGTCTTTTCTCCAATCGGGATACTCTTTCCTTAATTCATCAATAAAAACTTTGCTGCCCCCAACTACAGCATGATCTTCGTGTGAAATGAGCATGCCCCAATTCCCGCCCCAGGAAAACAATCCGCATTCTAATGGAATGGTTACAATGCTTAAGTATTCTTTGTAATCAGGATTTTCACACAACCAATGAATATTCGTATTTAAAATTTCTTTTTCTTTAAAAATATCTTCTTCGGCTTCCACTACTGAAAAATAAAATTTATTGTCTCCAATCTTTTCAGCCGCTTTCAGGGTGGCTTTGTATTGCTTCTTCGTAAGTTCAAAGCCATCAGCGGGATAAAAGAGTAAATAGTCCTCTATGGTGTCCTGAAAGGGCCACGTAAAGGGATCAGTGGAAACAAATATTTTATCCCAACTCTTTTTTGCATTCTCAAAATCAGTGACGGGTTTTATTTTTGACATAATTTTTAAAGAGAGGATGAGGTTTTTAGTTTTTCTCTGCGCTCAAGCGACTTTCGGTAGCCGTCAATGTTCAGCCAGTTGCCTCCCTCGCTAGAGGGTCAGGACTGGATGCGGCCGATGTCAATTTTGCGCATGAAGATTTGGAGTGTGGCGGAATCGTACAGTAAGACAGCGAGATCTTCCAATCCGTCCTTGTTGAAGTCGGCGCCGGCGATGGCGCGCGGTTGGCGTCCCACCGCATAATTGAAATGCGGAAAGATGAACGACCCGTCGCCCCGCCCCTGCAGTAACGAGATGTCGCCGTCGCGCACGTTACCGACGATCAAGTCCGGTATCTTGTCACCCGTAAACTCACCCGCCACGATGTATCCCGGTCCCTTTTCCGCGGCAAAATCTTCCTGTCTTTTAAAATCTCCCTTGCCGTTACCCAGGAACAGCGTCAGGCTGTCCGCAAGGGCACTGGAGATGATCAGATCCAGATGGCCGTCACCATTCATGTCGCTCTGGGTGATGAAGCTCGCCTGCTTGC
>QIDN01000218.1 GCA_003229345.1 Nitrospirota bacterium
GCCAGTGATATGGGATAGGTGATTTCATTCAGCCCCTCTTGCAGAGCTACTTCATATAACTTGGATTGAGCCAAATGTTCCACCGTGTCATACACGAGAGGCGTCTCGATCAACAACTGGAGAAAAACCTTGGGTTGTTTAAAACGATCGTCAAACTTGAACCAGACTTTGGCTCTTTCATCATCCCGCACAGTTACAGGTTTGTTGTCGATCAACGCTAAGTTATAGGGAATGAAATCATTTTTTCCCGGATAGGTCATCCCGTCGATTTGAGGTGGATGCACCAGCCGTTGAAAAGATTTTCCTCCCACTTCCTGGAAGGCGTATTCAGTACCAAAATACTTTTCCACCTCGTCGGTTTTCACCTTCTGACTCATTAAACTGACCAGCATATTTTCCGGCTTCAGGGTCTCCAAAATAGCCCGATAGGCTTCAGGTTCGTATTTTTTGAAAAGATAAGGAAGGGTATCAATGTCTTCCAATTTGTATCTCTGCATTTGAGCCGCACGCCCAGCCACATACCCCATGCCTTCCTGCGGACTTTTCCAATCAAAATCCGTTTGCGCCATGGCCTGAATTTCCTTGAAGGTGTACTCCTTGAAATCCGTTTTCCGGAGTCTCTCAATATAAGCGAACACAAGTTCCATGACCCGTTGATACTCGGCTTCACCTTTTTCAGTAAGGCTGATATTAATATCGAATGAGGAAATATTGGGATGGCTGTCCCCGCCTCCGGCAGACAAACCCAGTGCCAGGCCTTCCTCTTTCAACTTGGACAACAGCGAACCTTTCCCTTCATGACCCAGCACAGAAGCCACCACAGAGGCCGGCTTGCTGTCCAGGTGATCTTGGAGACGTATCGTCGGAAACTCGAGTCCCAACGACCGGCTATCCTTGATGGTTTTGATTTTAATAAAACGATATTTCCCGTTAAGCGGTTTACGATAATCAGGATCTATAAACGGTTTCGTGACGGGATGATTGGGGATATCACCAAAATATTGCCGGGCCAAGTGTTCCTGTTCACTCAGCGAGAGATTGGAGAGCATCGCCAGCCTCATATTGGAGGCCGCATAATACTTTTTATGGAACGCCAGGAGAGCGGTGCGATTATCACCGGCCAGGGTCTCTTTACTGCCGATGCCAAATTTTCGCAAGGGATGCCCCTTCTCGCTGATCTGGTGTATCAAGTGATTGCTTCGCCAGCCGTCCTGCAGGCGGTTTTTATCAAACTCACTGTTGACGGCGTTGACTTCACGCGCGGCATATTTCTTGGCAAACAACGGCTCGCGGAAAAAACCGCTGAAGCGGTCGAGAGCTCCATCAAATGCGTGATGGCTGACCTGAAGGAAATAATTCGTGATATCCGCTCCTGTATAAGCGTTGCTGGCTCCGGAATTGGTGCTCAGGTATTCCTTAAAGGAACTGACTTTGGGATATTTTTTGGTTCCGAGAAAAAGCATGTGCTCCAGATAATGGGCCAACCCCTGCTTTTCCCACGGATCATAGAGTTGCCCGACTCCCACCGACAAAGCGGCCGCACTTCGGTGCACTTCAGGGTCATGTATCAGTAGAACTTGCAAACCATTATCCAAAACCAGAGTTTTGGTATCACGCTGGGCGGCCTCGGCGGAAGTCCAGGAAATGACCAACCACACCGCAATAAAAATTTTCAGGAACAATCGTATCGAAAAGAATTTCACAAAACACCTCTTTGGTCAGGAAACAGAATATTTCGGATAGGATGAGGCGCACTCTTAACTCAACCTCACACCTATTATAGTAGTTCACTCCGCAATAAGAACATTAAATCTTTTTAATAAAAGGGAAGTCAATCCCACGCGATCAACCCGACTCCCAGTATCGTCAGACAGGCAGCCACAATTCTTTGTTTTCCGAAAGGCTCGCTCAGTTTCCAGCATCCCCAGACCACAACCATGAGAACGCTGGTTTGACGCACCGCCACCACCTGCCCCACCGGTTCGGATTGCAAGACTACGCAGATCAGGCCATACGATCCAATGGTAGCCAGACCGGCGATCAGCCCTCTCAGCCATTCCGCTCGCCAGACACTCGCAATTTCCTGCCGGGGATATTTCCAGAACAGGTAAAGGTTGC
>QIDN01000088.1 GCA_003229345.1 Nitrospirota bacterium
TGTCATAGAAGAACTCCTCCGTGGGCTGGAAGCGGTCCGGGCAACGAACTGGCAGGCACACTATTACAGAACCCGCAACGGTGCGGAGGTGGACCTGGTCCTGGACGGCCCATTCGGTTTGCTGCCCGTGGAAATAAAATACGGATCCAGCTTTGATTCCCGTCGTTTAAGAGCACTGTCGGGATTTATCGCGGATCACCGCCTGGAATTCGGCCTGCTCATCAATCAAGCTGAAGAATCAGGCTGGATAACGGAGAACATTTTTCAACTGTCCGCAACGTGGTTGTGAAAATTCCACAAAATTTACGCCACCGATCCCTGTCCAGCCTCCGGGGTCCACTTCTGTTTATCAATGTAACTGCGAATCAGCCGGTCATTTACTGTTCTGTATGCACAGCGAACACTTGAAACTTTTAGCCGGCAGGCAGGCCCCCCTCGCTATAATATTTTAAATGCGGGATCGCTGAATTCCGGTGAGGCCTCGGCGGCGGGTAGCGGTTGCGCTTTAAATTTCGACTTGATGCCGTCGATCCATTTTTTAGCGCGCCGGTTGAGGTTGAATCTGGAGGTCATGGAACGGCCGCGGGTGACCAGTATTCCCAGGTCAGCACCTTCGTAGCGGTAATCCCCGGTTTTCAGGATGCGCAGGAAAAAGGCTTCCTGCTCGCTTTCCACCGCGCGGCGATGATAGTCAAATCGATCGAACTCCACTTCGCCGGTGTCACTCAGGCGATAGATACCGGTTTCCGGAGCCTCGGTTAATCGATCCACCGTGTCATCGGTATGTTTGATGACCATCTGCGACCAGGAATCGATATTGGCTGAATCCGACCAGCGCCTGTTCAAGGCCTTGATATCGAGGCTGAATGGCTGGCCGGAAAATTCCAGCAGATGAAAGATGAACAGCGGCGCATCGGCGTGGGCGAAGGCGGCGTGGTTGGTCATGGAACTGGCGCCGGTGATGCGCGGGTTCAACTCGCCGAGGTAAATCTCACCGCTTTTCTCTTCGATCAGGAAATCCAGTTCAAAATACCCACGATAACCTTCCTTGCGTAACTGCTCACCGAAGGCAAAGGTGTATTGGCGGGCCTTTTTGCGGATTTTTTTAGGGAATGAATTCGCCAGGATTTCGTTCCCACACCAACCGCCACGATACGGCGTGAGTTCCTTGAAACCCACAAGCTCAGTCATCAGGGGTCCGACAATGGTGCCCTGTTTAGTTGCACAGGCCTCGATGGCTGAGCCCCGGCATTTGATGCACTTCATGACTTTGATTTCACCTTCGCCGATGATCTCAGATTCATGGCGGCGGAAATCTTCTTCGCTGCTGATGAAAAAAGTCGTGTGGCCGGAATCGCCAAAGGCCGATTGCAGAACCCAGTCACTGCCGAGGCCGGCCTTGGCGGCCATTTTTTTGAGCTGACGGTAGCTGGTAATTTCCGCCAGGAGATTGGGTACGCTGGGCACCCCGGCCTTGTTGCCGATGCGCACGGTTTCAATCTTGTTATCCATACGCGAGCGTAACTCGGCTTTTGGAAACCAGATTTCGGCGCCAATTTCCTCGGCAATCTCTTCAGTCTTTTCGTCAAACATCAAAAAAACAAATTTGGGATTGTCACCCCGGGAATTGAGGTAATCCACCACCTGCTTGTGTTGCAGCATGTAGTTATTGATGTCCTCGATGGACTGGAACTCCGCATGGGGCTGCTCTATCGGCACCAGGGTATTGGGGTGGCGGCCGTCATAACAATCAAGATAGTTGATGTACTTGAAATTTTTGCACCATTCATCCAGCCCGAGCAGATTGAAATTCGTGGCGCTGACAAAATAAATCGGGGTTTCGTTACGATGAAAGAAACGGCGAATTTCTGAGATGTTTTTGAGTTTTTTTCGCGCCATGCTAAGGGCTCCTTACTATTAATTATTGGTCTGAACTGCCTTGGTAGTGAACACACGCAAGCCCAGTTCAGGCTGGTAACCATGAATTTCCGTGACATCCAGAGCACGCATGAACCCCAGGATCTCCAGGGACACGACTTGCCCCGGAACCAGAATGGGGAACCCCGGCGGGTAGGGTATAATGAAGGTGGCGGATACGACTTCTCGGCCGGCGTT
>QIDN01000261.1 GCA_003229345.1 Nitrospirota bacterium
GAGCGCGCCGCCCAGGCGGCGTTGAATCTGCTCCGCCTGTATTTGGCGGAGTGAGAAAACCCGGAAAAAAATCCATCTGTCCGCTGTAGATGAAACGTGCTAATCTTTTAATATGGGAACGATTCGATGTGCTCAATGTGAAAGGGAGTTTGACCCTCAATTGGAACAGTGTCCGCACTGCGGTACCCCTGTTCCGATTCCCAATTACCCACGCTTCGGCGATGGCGTTTTCATGGTGATGTGGATTTTTTTTGTGATCCTGGTCATTGTTCTCCTGGTTTCCATGTTCACGGTTTAGAGAACCCTCGGTCTTGGCGGTTTGAGAGAGGCCTTGAACGGTAAGATCAAAATCATTCCCGCCGCGAAGCCCCCGATGTGGGCCATCCATGCCACACCCCCGCCCTCACTGCCCGTCGCCAGATTGCTATAGATCTGAATCCCCAGCCAGAAGATCAGCAGGAACGCCGCCGGAATGCGAACGATGGTGATGAGAATTCCGAGAAACACCAGCGTCTTCACCTTGGCCTTGGGAAACAACATCAAATAAGCGCCGAGAACTCCAGAGATCGCCCCGCTGGCGCCGACCATGGGAATCTCCGACCCGGTATCCATGAAAACATGGCACATGGCCGCGATCATCCCGCAAATCAGATAGAAAGTGATGAACCGGATTTTGCCCAACACATCTTCGATATTGTTCCCGAATATCCATAGAAAAAGCATATTGCCTGCCAGGTGCATGAACCCGGCATGCAGAAACATGGCGGAGAACACGTTGGGATAGGTTTGAATCGGTGCCTCTATAAAATGACTGGGAACCAGGCCGTAGCTGGTGAACAGCGAGGCGATCTGACCGGGATAGGAAAACTCCCAGAAAAATACGAAGATATTCGAGCCAATCAACACGATGGTGAGCAGGGGGAAATGCCGGGTCGGGTTTTCGTCGTGAAATGGGAAAAACATGTGTTTTTGCCGGGTTGGAAAGGTGAATATGATAGACTCTGGGGTGATTCCTAAATCAATTATATGAAAAAAACCGCATGAGTGAAAGCAAGGATATTCCGATTTTAAGGCCGGAAGGCGAGCAGCTTCCGGAGGTCCAGGTCCGGCCGGAGGAATCCCCGGAATGGGTCATCGCCACCTATCGCAAGCACCGGCTCGTGCAGGTCACGGCAGAATTGAATGCCGTCCTCGGCAAAGGCCGGAAAGAGGAGGTTTATATCGAGCCCGTTTTACTCGATATGAATCCCATCGTGCATCGGCAGAGCCTCCAGGAGCAGGTGTTCCATAACCCGCGTGAAGTCACCGAAAACCTTCTTGATGTCAAAACTTCGAAGGTCATGCTGGAGGCGGATTCAGGCATGGGGAAAACCACCTTTCTCCAGATTTATCTGGAGCGTCTCTTGCAGGCGGAAGCCACTCGGGAATATCCCATGCCGGTATACTTTGACTTGTCGCAATTGCCGGAGGGCAGCGGGTTTCATGAGTTTTACCCGGAGTTGTACCGGCAGGTTATGGCCGTGGTTCTCCTGGAACGGGAGGAGCAACCGGATTTGGAAATCAAGGAGTCTCTTTTGGAGCGGACCGTTAATCGTCTGGTGTTGACCGGGCAGATTCTCTTTTTGCTCGACGGGTTTGATCGACTCATACCGGAAGACCGGTTTCAGATTTATTTTGACGTGGTGGTCGATGGCGATGCCTTACGAGATAATTTTGTGATGATCGCTACCCGGCCTGTCGGATTCGGACCCTTCGCCACCACTTCAATCGTCAAGCGGGGGCAGGACTCGATGTTTCGTACTGCCATCCAACCCGTCAGCGACATACAACGGAGGCACTATTTGGCCGCAGCCTCGATCAAGCCCCAGGCAGAAAAGTTTCAGTTGTTTTATCCGGAACTGCTTCAAAATCCCCTTTTGTTGAAAATGATCCGGTCTTTGGCGGACGGTGAAAAACTCGAAGGCGTCACTCCGCGTACGCAATTATACCGAACCTGGATCGATGAAATTTTTACTGACAAGGAGTCCACAAAGCCGGATGCGGAGACTCAGGAATGCCTGAAGACTCTGGAAGACATCTCCCTGCAGTTGGTCCGGGAGGGCCATCGG
>QIDN01000457.1 GCA_003229345.1 Nitrospirota bacterium
GGCGCTATTGCAATGTTCCATTGGAATAACGGGATTTTCATGAACTGGGGAGGCAAGCAGGCCGGCGAAGGATTTGAATACCACCTGCTGGCACTCGGTTTGGCGATTCCATTGATTATATACGGCGGCGGCAAGTTCTCCGTCGACCAGATCGTCGAGAAAAAATTCCTCAATACAGTCTGATCCTTTTTATATCCTTGGGTTACAGCCATAAAGAGAGAGGTGTAATTGTCCCTTTTTCGCCCCCTTGTGCAGCCCTGATTTTAATGTTTTATTTGGTAGACATTGCCCATTTGTATGATATGGTAGGGATGAAATTAGGGTTGTTAGAAGTCATTGAGTAGTGGATCATTGTGACCCCTGTCTAGGGACAAGATTACAAGCGATTTTTTTTGACGGACCAGCCAACCTTATGGTTGGTTTTTTTTTTCCTTCATGTGGCCTGCAGAAACCCTCCCAAGGACACAACCCTTGTTAAAACCGGTAAGGTGCCCCGGAAAAATTCGGAACGCGCCTTACCAATTGATACAAATGGAGTATTTTTATGTCAGTAGGTAAAGTAAAGTGGTTTAACGAAAGCAAAGGTTATGGTTTTATTGAATCCGAAAACGGGCAAGACCTGTTCGTTCATTTTTCGGAAATTCAAGGTGAAGGTTTTAAAACTCTTCACGAAGGCCAGACCGTTGAATTCGAAGAATCCATGGGCCAAAAGGGTCCGCAGGCCTCAAAGGTCATACCTCAGTAAAGCGATTGTTTAATCGTTATCCGGCAGGGCTCAGGCCCTGCCGGAGTCTTTAATCAACGACAGGTGGCGCAATACACCAGAAGGAGAAGAGATACTATGCATGAAGTTCGGGTTTATGATAGTTCGGGTGCCTTGAAAAAAGTCATTTCCGAGAAAACCTTGAAAGCAAGAGCCGACCGGCAGATCCTTTTCCCAGGAGGTTATTCCAAAGGCGGAAAAAAAGCCAAGCCTCAGCCCATCCCCGATAATAAAAGCAAACAGGCTAAATTAGCCTGACCCTCCATACCCACCGACCATCGATAGCAGTAAACTGCCAACCAGTTGCCTCCCCTGCTAAGGGGCGGGCAAGGCCCGGAGCTAATTTGACCCAAGTAAAGCGGAGGTACTCCGCCACGCGGTCACCGGTCACAATCAACAACATTTAGAATCTTCAGTACCGCAAAACTCCTTGCAGGCTTTCATCAAGTCCTGAAAGGATTTTTTCTTTTCCGGATCTTTTGGCACCACTTCGATGCGGATGCTCTTCTCCGTTTCTTCAAAAAGTATTTCACCTTACCTTTTGTTGATCTCTGCACAGAAAGATGATGTGGAGGCAATCAATCCCTTTTCAAGGTTTTCTCTGCAGTGGTTCAGTTTTTGGCGAGGGAGAAGACCAGAAAATTCTGACGCGGCAGGAAGCCGTGGGTTTTGTCCAGCGCATAACCGGCGGCTTTAAATTCTTCGAGCAGAACTTTGAGTTCTGTGTAGTGACGGAACGCGCCTTTCCGGAAATCGATGATAGCCACGCGTCCGCCTGGCTTGAGATACCGCGCAGCGTTTCTGAAATAATCAGCGCGGTCTTTCAGATGGTGATACGCATTGACCGAAAAAATGAGATCCACCTTCTCCGGAATCAGCGGGTCGTGCTCCACCGCCAGAAGGGTCTTCACGTTTTCTATCTGTTTAGCGACTGCCTGCTTATCAATACTGGCATTCATCTCTGCGTCGATATCGATCGCATAAACCTTGCCAGAAGAACCTACCGCTTCCGCCAGTCGGAAGGTGAAGTAACCGGTGCCGGAACCGAGGTCCGCCACCTTCATGCCTGCTTCCAACTTAAGAGCTTTGATCACCCGTTCGGGATACTGCCAGGTGTAGCGGTCCGGGTCCTGGTAACGAAGATGTGTGCCCTCCTCCGCGCCGATTTGTTTGTACGAGTGGCCGACCGAATGGGTGGGTGGCCCTTCGAACATACCGCATCCCGCCAGCGCCAGTGCCCACAGAAGCAAAACCGCCCCAACGCGGCAAGACCTATACATGCTTAACGAGTGTTTGCGTAATGTCATCATTGCATTTCCTTAATTGATTATTGATCGG
>QIDN01000103.1 GCA_003229345.1 Nitrospirota bacterium
CCCAGTTGGTAATTTCCTGTTTCAGCCCTTTATGCTCCTTCTTGGTTTTATACACGTGCCCTTTCAGGGGAACCAGTCGCTCGGAATCTCCCATCATGCTGAAATCATCCACCTTTTTTCTGGAACCCTTGAAGTGGGTAACCCGCCAGTTCAAACCCGCAGGCGTCAAGAACACATCTCCCTTAAATAGGATTTTTCCGGAGACTTTTTGAACTTTAAAGATCACCCTCTGATTCTTTCCCGCCTTCCTGAACAGATCCACAAGTTGCGGACCCATTGCTTTGACGGCATTGGGATCAAACACATGTTTTTTTTTGGACCAGGTGATTTGGCGGTCCTGGTAAGCCAGGGCCCACATGCTGTTTTGAAGGGTTTTCAGTTCAAACGCGTAAGGATGGACAGGAGAGATATCGTAGCGCTTCATTTCCCCTTTTTCAAATTCGGACAACTCCGCCAGATAACGGTAAGAACCGGAGTTTCCGGGTTCAGCTGATACCGAAGCCAAAAAAATAAACAACATTCCCCCCGTCATTAAAAGCTGACGAAAGTTCTGAAAAACCATGATGCCTTCCAATCTGTTTATTTTTGGTGGCACTTCTTGCAACTTCGCCGGACCGAAAACGCCCGGGATCCGTTGTGACAGGTGCCGCAATATTTACCCTTGCGGAGGGATTTCATGGTCAAAGCGTTGCCTGCATCTGTACTGCCCGCTTTTTTCTTGAACAGAGAGTCATGGCACTCGTTGCATTTCACTCCCGCCGCTTTATGCTTGCTATGATAGAACACCACGGGAGCGAAGCTTTTGGTATTCTTGAATACGATTTTTCCACCATCACCCTCCGCCTGAACCGGCGTCCCACTCCACAACAAACCGGCCGCGACGAGTACCGTCAAACTGAAAATCAACATCCTAATTTTCATACAACCCCCTTCTTGAACGGTGGAACCTCATGATATCGATATCATTATATCCCGCTCCCGGTCTCCACGCGAAGAATAAATGAAGGCGCTTTCAGGTCTTATAATGTAGAGTAGCGTTTCCCCACTTAATGCGTTCCTGGGGAAATGGCGTATACCCTTCATTGTTTGATATAATCTTTAAGGAGCCGAAAATGAAGCCAGCCATTCAACGATCAACCTTAACTGAGACGGATTCACATTCCATGAGAGAAGACAGTTATCACATTGAAATGGATGATCTTACCCGCTTTCCTCTGGAAAGATCCGACGACTGCGAAAATTGGGAGGACGTGTCGCACGCAGAGCTGGACGCACTTCTGGATAAGGTTGACGAAGAAAAGGCAAAAAATTTTCTCGCCGTTGTACGAGGGGGAAGTTTTTCCAAGCTCGCAGGTTACTTTTATCGCATCCGTCCCCAATCCTGACCCGGCCCCCTATGCCCCACCAACTTCATGTCGTTTTGATTGAACCGGAAATTCCCAACAATACCGGGTCCATCGGCCGCTTATGCCTGGCCACCCAATCCACCCTGCATCTGGTAGAGCCACTGGGTTTTGAAATCAACGATACCCAATTGAAACGCGCCGGTCTGGATTACTGGCAACATCTGGATGTAGTCCGGCACCCCAGCCTGGACGCTTTTTTCGCATCCATCCCCAAAGGAGTCCCCCTGGCTTTCTTTTCAAAAAAGGCGAAACCTCTGTACAGCGAACACCGCTACCAACCGGGAAGTTATTTGATTTTTGGGAAGGAAACCAAAGGCCTTTCCGAAGCATTGATCCGGCAATATTCCGGCCAGGCGTTCCGCATTCCCTTATACGACTCGCGGGTGCGATCGCTCAATCTATCCAATGCGGTTTCCATCGTTGTCTATGAAGCGATTCGGCAACTCGGCTCCTAAACCTCTCCTCAAAAACCACCCCATATCAATTTTCCTAAAAGTTAATCCCTTAAAAACCTGAATGAACGGCCCCGCCGCAAGCGGACGGGGTATCCGATAAGGATTTTCATTTAAAAGCCGTAGCAAGACGGGGAATTAAACCCACTGGTGGGATTAAAAATTATTAATTCAGGTTTAACGAAGGCTTAATTTCTCCCCCCCTATATTAAAAACAAATAGCATTGAGCTATCAGGCAG
>QIDN01000479.1 GCA_003229345.1 Nitrospirota bacterium
GGAAAGTTTTCGACCAGCAAATCGGAAATCAGATTTCCAAGTTCCGTGGGAGCCAGACGTTTCTCTTCGGCCTTAACATAATCCCGGTCCTTGATCACACTGATGATCGACGCATAGGTACTCGGACGTCCGATGCCCTTTTCCTCCAACGCCTTCACCAGAAGTGCTTCGGTGTACCTGGGAGGGGGTTGGGTAAAGTGTTGCTCGGGAAGAATCTTCAACAACTTCAGCTTTTCACCCTTGGGCAAGTCAGGAAGGATTTTATCCGAGGGGGCACCGGTCCCGCTGTCCTCATCGGTGCCCTCAATGTAGACTTTCAAACATCCCATGAACTTGATCACCGAACCGTTGGCACGGAAGGTATATTTATCTGAACGAATATCAAACTGCGTCGTGTCGAGAACCGCCGGAACCATCTGGGAAGATACCGCCCGAAACCAGATCAGTTCATACAGCCGGTATAAATCTTTTTCGATGAGGCCTTTAAGAGTTTTCGGTTCGATCAGAAAATCAGTCGGACGAATCGCTTCATGGGCATCCTGTGCTGATTTTTTAATTTTGTACGTATTGGGTTTGGCGGGAACGTATTCCTTGCCGTATTTATCCTGAATGAACTGCCGGAGATTGCCAACCGCCTCATCCGCCATGCGGGTGGAATCGGTACGCATATAGGTGATCAAACCCACTGTCCCCTTGCCTTCCAAGGCCATGCCTTCATACAAACGCTGGGCCAGCATCATGGTTTTCTTCGGGGAAAAATTGAGTTTACGCGAGGCCTCTTGTTGCAGGGTACTGGTAATGAATGGAGCCACCGGGTTGCGCTTGCGCTCCTTTTTAGTCACCCCGTCCAGAAGCCACTCGCCCTTCTCAGCCGCCTTGACGATTTCCTGGGCCTGATCTTCCTTACCGACTTCCGCCTTGTCTTTGTCGATTTTAGATAACTTGGCCTGGAATTCCGGGGCCTTGCTGCCTTTCAGGTCGGCGGTGATTGTCCAGTACTCTTCCTTTTTGAAATCCTTGATCTCTTTTTCACGATCGCACACCATTTTCAAAGCAACCGACTGCACCCGCCCGGCGCTGAGTCCGCGATGCACCTTCTTCCACAAGATGGGGCTGATCTTATAGCCCACCAACCGGTCCAGTATGCGGCGGGCCTGCTGAGCATTGACCCGGTTGATATTCAATTCGGTGGGATTTTTGAGGGCTTCGGTCACGGCTTTTTTGGTCAGCTCGTTGAACATCACCCGGTAGACCTTGCCTTTGGTCAGCTTGGTCAATTCGTTGGCAATATGAAACGCGATGGCTTCTCCCTCCCGGTCGGGGTCAGGAGCGAGGTAAATATTATCGGCTTTTTTCGCGGCGGCTTTGAGAGCCGCCAAAATCTTGCCCTTGCCGCGGATGGTGATGTAGTCCGGTTTGAAGTCGTTTTCGACATCCACCCCCAATTTCTTCTTAGGCAGGTCCTTGAGATGACCGACAGAGGCTTTGATCGTAAATTCCTTGCCAATGATTTTCTTCAGCGTATCAATTTTTGTGGGAGACTCCACAATTACCAGTGACTTACCCATAGTTCCTCAATAAATATCGGACGGATTCATGGTAAACATTTTCCCGTCGGTTTGACGAATCACTCCTTTGAGTTCAAGCGTGACCAGTGTAGCTGAAACTTCAGCGGGTGACAAATAACTGTTCTCAATAACCCGGTCAATATGCTGTTCCTGTACTGACATCAGGGACACCAAATGTTCCTCTTTCGGATTGAGTGGAATCGACTCAAGTGCCGCGTGTTTCCGTTCTTTCAACAATTCAATAACCGAGTCGGAGAGTTCCTCCACCACCGCTTCGGGACTGTCCGTCAATTTCGCTCCCATTTTGATCAGGGCGTGGGTTCCCCGGCTTTCGGAGGAATAGATGTTTCCCGGCACGGCAAACACCTCCCGACCCTGCTCAAGGGCGAACTGCGCGGTGATCAAGGCACCACTTTTCTCTCCCGCCTCCACCACCAGGGTTCCGTGACACAGTCCACTGATCACCCGGTTGCGCGCCGGAAAATTATTGCGATCCGGTTTGGTCGACAT
This sequence comes from Nitrospirota bacterium, assembly GCA_003229345.1. Taxonomy (GTDB): domain Bacteria; phylum Nitrospinota; class Nitrospinia; order Nitrospinales; family Nitrospinaceae; genus SZUA-226. Next base: position 2,079 of record QIDN01000479.1, read on the forward strand.
GGGAAACTCGGAAA
>QIDN01000131.1 GCA_003229345.1 Nitrospirota bacterium
CGCGAATGACGTCACTCATCATGAGTCCCGATGTCTCGAAAATCCCGTGCGTGCTGATGCCTACTTCCTGTAGATAGTACACCAGCCCCCCTCCGGCAAGGCACCCGGCGGCGGAACCCAACACACCGACCATAAAAGCTTCCAGCGCCATGAGTCCGATTAATTTTTTATGAGTTTCTCCCATAGCAAGAAGGAGCCCCATTTCACCGTAACGGTGCACGCCGTTCAAAAGACCGGCATTCCAGAGCACCAGAACCATCAAAAAGGTAAACACTCCAATCACGACATCATTGACCAACTCAAATTTTACGGACAACTCCCGCAGGTTTCTTTGATCAAGAACCGATAGGATAATTGGATCATCGTCCGAGGCCCACTCTTTAGGAGGATTTTGCTTAAACGCGGGGAGTTGGTCTTCGATCTCCTTTTTAAGAAGATCATACTCCTTATATCCCACTTCCATCGGCAAAAATCCCAGAAAGTCGGTGACCATGTCCTCCATATAAAACGTTTGCTGGGCATCGGCCAGATCGATCAAAGCCATTTTCTTGTCCAAGGCCGCCAGACCAAATCGTACAAAACCAACGACCTGGTAATTGTCCGTAGCCATCCCTCCGTCGAAATTCTGTCCCAGCAAAGTAACAGTATCTCCCAATTCCAATTCCAGTGCTTCGGCCAGTTTGTATCCCAACAGCATTTCCTTGGCACGCGAGGGGATCACTCCCTCAATCACGGATTTTTCCAAATCCAACCGTTTCCGTTCGGAAGAATTCTTATCCAATAGATCAATGGCCAGACCCACCACGGGAGTTTGTGATTTCGTTTCTCCCTTTTCATCGGGAACATCCATGATGGCTCCCCATCGGATGCGAGGCGACCACTCAATGCGCGGGTCACCCTTTTTCTGTAACCATTGCAGAGTCTTCTTCTGTCCGGCCAGCGCCCGGTCGAGGGGAACCAAGTGCTCTTCGTCGTAAAACGGTTTGTTGACAAACCGAAGGTGTCCGGTGTCCAGGTGAGCGGATATATCAATCATTCCGGCAAAGACACCTTCCATGAATCCCAGCAAATAAATCAACAGGGTCACTCCCACGGAAATCACCAGAAAAGGAAACAGAGATCGTGTTTTGTCGCGCCATATTCCTTTTAAAAGCCATCGGATCATGTGATCGCCCTCCCCCTTAGCGCCTCGGTGGGATTGACTCTGGAAATTTTCCTGACCGGAATCCAGGCGACCAGGATCATAATGGTAACAATGACCAGCATGGAGACGACCACTTCTACTGGTTCAATTTTAAGAAATATATTTTCACGAATGGGAATCTGGGATTCCGAAAGATGGGAGACATCCAGCCCTACACTCTGGAACCAGGCGAAGATGATCGTTCCCAGAACCAAAGCCACGAGTACTGCCGAAAACGCCGCCAGGCTTCCTTCCACGGCAAATAACCGGACCACTCTGCCGGGTGGCATGCCGAAAGCCATCAACGTGCCGATTTCCCGTTGGCGCTTGAAAATATTCAGGAATTGCGTGTTGAAAACGCTGATGCCGGCGAGAAAAATCAGAATGACCCAGATGATGACCGCGTACTTCCGGTCCTCTCGAATAAGGTTGAGGATATCTTTGAGAAGTACCTCCGGTTCTTCAAATTCCATACTGGAGATGGGTCCGTGAAACTCTTTCACCGCCACCCAGGAAACTTCACCTTCGCGCTGGGTAATCTGGCGCAGGTGATCGAGACGCATCCACACCACGCCCTCGTCAATGCGGGGATTGATCAGTGGCACCACATCCACCACCCTGGCATCCAGTGCATCCACTGCCCCGAAGCGGTCCCGCCATCTCAGGACCACGCCATCTCCAATGTGAAGATGAGATCTCCCGGCCATTTGCTTTCCAATAATAATGGGAATGACATCGTCAACCGGTGCTTTCCATTCCTCCAGTTTGTTCAAAGGGAGGTCCAACAGCGTTTGTTGCATTTCCATGCCGCGCAATTGCACCGGAAACAAACGGCGGTTAGGAAAAATCTGGCCTTGTAAAACCAACACTTCAGCCTTGTCGAATGGCGGCAATCCAGTAAG
>QIDN01000264.1 GCA_003229345.1 Nitrospirota bacterium
CACGCCCTGTCAGATCGCTTTCGCAGTACCGCCCGCGCCGATGATCAAAACATTTTTATCCTTGAGCGGCCCGTGCGGTTCCAACGCCTTCAGTGCGCCTGAGTAATCCGTGTTGTACCCGGCCCATCCGTTGCCGTCCGGCACTACGGTGTTGACGGCGCCGATGCGCCCGGCGGCGGAATCGATTCGGCTGAGGGATTTCATGATGGCTTCCTTGTGGGGCATGGTCACGCTCAGCCCGCCTAGATATGGTTCAAACGCGTTGAAGAATCGCGTTACGTTCTGCACCAGAAGCGGCACGTACACATGTGGCAGTCCGGCGGACTGAAACGCTTTGTTGTGGAGTAGATAACCCATACTCTTCGACACCGGGTCGCCGATGACGCCGTACATTTTGGATTCCGGTTTCAGATCGTTGACGCGGTAAATATGTTTCAAAGTATTCGCGGGAATTTGTCCCGGCGCGCTTTCCTTGCCCGTTTCCAGTGACCCGAACGTGAGCCATCCGCCTTGTTGAACCGTCAGGATGCGGCTGACTTCTCCCTTTTCGCCCATGCAGAAGGCGATCATCTGTTTTTCATCTTTTTTGGCACGCGCCAGCAAACGGAACAGGAGCAGATTGTCGTTGATGTCGGTGGCGTAGGTGATGATTTTCAAAATATCAGCCGGTAATTGGCTCATCAGATCGTACAGGGGATTGAGGTCATCCGGGGTGCGCGTGAAGTCGTGGTGCGAAAGGATAACCTTCACCGGTCCCTTGTTTTCAAGGATGGATTTGAGAAGCGGTCCCGGCGTGGAGGTTTCGATGTCGATATAATCCACTCCCAAATCGATCGCCTTGCGCAATATGTCGATGCGCTCCTCTTCCGTGCCCGTGAACTGGCCGCCATCCATCTTGCACCGATTGGTAACGATACAGGGCTTGCCCGCTTCCTTCAGCAACAACGGCAGGTCGAAGTTCTCGATCAGGTCCAGGCGCAGTTCGATGATATCGGCCAGCTTCTGGCAGGCGTCGAGGTCTTTGCGAGCGCGGTCCATGGTCGGGCCGACAATGGGAATACAGATCATAATATATTCCCCTCCTTTTCAAGGAGGGGTTAGGAATGGTTGAAATAAAATATAAAACCCAGATTCTTCGTCGTTAACGCTCCTCAGAATGACAAACTACATCCAATTTGTCATCCTGAGCGAAGTGAAGGATCTAGGTTTTCTTTCCTGTAATCCTGTCAAAATTCTTTTGAATGTTCCGGATTATGCCTCATGCAGGAAGGAAAATCCACTCCTGCCCGCCCTCTTACGAGGGAGGAAAATTGCTGGCAGTTGCTGGCAACCGAGAATTCCTGGACGCGATTCAAGGGTTTTAATTTACGTGTGGAGGTATTTCGCGGGCAATTAAACTCTGGCTGGCGAAAGTGATCTTTCAATCGCGCGAAAACGCCTCAGCAAAATTAGCTCTGGCGCTTCGCCAGTCAGCCTTCTTGGGAGAAGCGGGAGAATTTGCCGCCGGATTCCCCATAGCCTTTTAGACCCTTTTTGCGTTCCTGGAAAACTTTCATTTGCTCAACCGTGTCCTCTTTTTTATCCTTGAGGATTTTCGCGCAGGCATCCTCTATTGCGATCAATTCTTCCAGCGTCTGCGCTGCTTCATCCTTCAGTTCCCGGCCTTTTTGGATCATCAGTGCTCGATCCGAATCGGACATGCTTTTGAGGGCCGACTGCATTTCTTCATCCAACCCCTGCAGCGTTTGCAGGAGCGTATTTTTATCATGGAGGGCTTTCATCAGGTCCGGGTCGTTCTGTTCGTCAATCGCTTTTTTTTGTCGTCGTGCGATCGCCAACAGTTGGACATAGCAATCCTTCTGCTTTTTCAAGCATTCAATCATACGGCTTATCATGGGCGGGGTTTGCGGCATCAGGCTATGGCGATGAGGTTGCGAGTATTGGTTTCCAGCAATAGTTTTTCAAACGCGCGTTGAAAAGATTCTTCCGCTCCAGACTCCAGTTCCGATAGGGCTTCGAGGCGCGCCGATTTAAAATCGAGGCGGCCCACATCCGCTTTCAAGAGTGATTCCAACTGA
>QIDN01000447.1 GCA_003229345.1 Nitrospirota bacterium
CGGCCCCTATGGCCTGCACCCCCTCATATTCGGAAAAAACCGCCTCCGCCGTGGGACTTCTCAACCGGTTCTCACTGCATACAAATAAAAGTTTCTTCATTTTAAATCCCTTTAAAAAACACGCCTATTCGGAAAATATCCTTTACACTAATAGCATGTGGTAATTGGAGTAAGAGAACTTGAAAAAGCATTAAAGTCCACTTACGCAGAGAATGACAAGGTGATTTTTCTCTTTCTAATCGACTCCCGAGTAAGCTATCTAAGATGAGCAACGCATGCCATGAATCCTCAGGAAACCCACATTGAATTTCTAGATCCCCGGTTCAACCCAACAGAATGGATCCCTGCGACCCGCAAGCGGATGGCGCTGGCGGTGTATATCGACTGGATATTTTTCAGTGTTTTTCTGGGACTGGTCAACTATGTCGTTTCTATCCTGAGCCCGGAATGGACTCAACTCCCTCTCTCTATCAAGATCATCTCCTTTACCGCCTTGGAGTTAGTCTTCTGCCGAACCGATCTGCCCTCCCCCGGCATTCACATGCTGAGTATTCGGATGGTGAAGGAACGAGCCCATGATTCCCGCCTATCCCGCATCCTCAACAACCGCCTACCGATGGTGGACCGTCGCATCAAAACCGGCGAATCCTGGTTGACGATGATCTTCGCCACCATCCTCCTGAACGAGGGCACCAAGGGACTGGTCCGGTGGACGATGTGGACACCACCGATTCCCTTATTCGGCATGGAGGTTTCTAATACCGTTGCCTACTCCGCCATGATCGGAATGGGAACGACGGAATGTTTTCTGGCCTATCTGGTGTTCCGACTCCGACCCAGCGCGTTGTTTCTTGGATTGGGCTATTTCATACTGCAATTGGCCTCCACTGTTCTGAGCTGGGAATTGTGGGATCCTTGGATCAGGGAGTTTACATTACGCCGAAAGGATTTTCAGGACCTGCCCATCCGCGATGGGGAAATTGAATTCCTCCAGAATATCACTCCCGAAATCCTGGTCGCAGGCACCATCGGCTACCTTCTGGCTTTGTTAATCGCCCGGAAACGCCTGAGCATCCCGCCTCCCTAACCCGCAAAAAATCATAGAAACCGGCGATTTATGGCCATTGCCCTATTGACCCACCCCCCTAAAAACGTATATCCTAGGCAACAATTGTATTAATAAGGCTTTGGACCGTCGCGGCTTGTGAAATCCAGGCTCTTATCCAGACGATTCCTCTAAAATGAACGGTTATCAGGAAAATTTCTACTGCCAAAAACCAAGGAGAACAGCATGAAGAAATTGTATAGTCTGGGACTGCTGGGATTAATGCTGGGCCTGGTCCTTCTGGTTCCCACTGTGTCGCAGGCAGCCCCCAAGGTCGCCGATCCCTGTGTAAAACACAAAGATTTGGATCAGCTGAATCTGTGCCGCGCTTTTGAAATCGATAAAGCCAAAACGGCAGAGCAGAAAAAGGACCGCTATAAGAATAAAAACCACTCCACGTATTACTGCTCTCTTATTAAAGACCGGGAACTCCAAAAATATTGCTTTGCGGTAGCGACCCAAACCAAATCTTCGTGCGCCAATATTGTGGACGCCAAACTCGAGAAAAAATGTAACGCCAAGATAAAGTAAGAAATCGTGCATTGATCCATGCCTGCCAGAAACTTCTGGCGGGCTTTTTTTTGGCCTCTTACGTTGCCGGCATTCAGCCCCCGCCATCCCTGCTTAAAAAAGAAAGCGGCTTCTCCAAAACCAAGGGACTATATTTATACAGAGAGAGGAATCAAACCCTCCCCTGCTCCAGTTTATGAAGGGAGAATGTCATGAAAAAAAAATCAAGCATCCGAACCAACCTGGAACCGCTCCAATTTCGCAAGAATAAAGAACGGATGGATCCTTTTAAGATCCAATTCCGGGCACCCGGCGTCGATATTCCCGGCTTTGGCAAACATTACCCCTGCCTGATCCTGAAAGGGCCAATGACTAGAACTTCGGGTTCCTTTACCAGAGGCTCTGGCGACCATCACGATCCCTGCTTCTGGAACCGCGGGGGTGGACGGTGGCTTC
>QIDN01000475.1 GCA_003229345.1 Nitrospirota bacterium
CCATTTAACCCGGGCCATGTCCTACATCAATTCAAACATTTAATTTTCCGAACCAATATGCACTTTAGACAAATTCTCGTGACAGGCCTGGTGGTGCTACTGATCAACACCGCCGGTGCTTCTGAAGACCAACAGGGTTTCAAGGTTCCCTTCTCCATGGGATTGGGGAAAAATTTATTCCAACAAAACTGTGCGGGTTGCCATGGCAAGTGGGGGAAAGGGACCGTAGTAGGGCCCCCGTTGATGGATCGTATCTATTTAGCCTGGCATCATCCTGACGATTCCTATTACCAGGCGGCGCTTAGCGGCGCACGCGCGCATCACTGGAAATTCGGCGATATGCCGCCACTACCCGGTATGGACCGGAAAAAGCTGGACAGAATAATACCCTACATCCGCTGGCTGCAGGAGCAAAGCGGGATCCGCCGCTAGCTCGCATCTCTTATTTTTTATTCTCCAGTGCGTCAAACTTGGCAGGCAAGGCAATTTTTCTCTGGAGACCAAAACCTAATCTGGTTGAAGTGCAAGGGAGGATCGGCGTCGGCGTAATTGAAGGAAAAGAATTAGCGCTAACAGCAGGTAAGCCGGAATATAGAACCATTCCTTCGCCATCCGTTCTGCGGGAATCTGAAGCTCCAGAATGAGCCATCCGAAGTCCATGCTCCACTTCTGCGCCGGACCGTCGATGCGAAGGTCGCTCACGACAGTTTGCCCATTCTCCACGGCGATGGACAGGCCGGCAACCTCGTAGAGTCGGCTTTCACCGTCTTTATTTGTCGAGCCAAGGGGCAAAAGCACCACCTTGCGGATGAGTTCACCACTGAAGTTTTCCCCTTCGACGAGGAGGCGGATGTTTGCCCCGCCTGGCTGATCGCCGGCAAATTCGACGATGTTTGCCGCATCCACCAACTCGAACTGGTCAGCGATCCGATCCAACCAGTAGCCTGGGCGAAGAAGTGTAAAGGCGACCAACAGGAGCATTGCGCTCTCCCATTTTCGACACGATACGAGGCAATACCCCTTCGTTGCCGCCGCGAAGGCAAGTATGGCAATCACCGCCGCGGAAACGGTGAGGACGACCTGCCACCAATTATCGATTCCGATCAGCAACAATGCAGGATTGAAAATAAATATGAATGGTAAAATAGAGGTACGGAAATCATAGAAAAACGCATTGATGCACGTTTTCATCGGATCCGCGCGCGCGATCGCCGCTCCAGCGAAGGCATCGACTGCGACCGGCGGCGTGGTCCCCGCCAAAAGGCCGAAATAAAAGACAAAAAGGTGCACCGCGATAAGGGGAACGATGATTCCATTTTGCGCGGACAAGGTTACCAGGGGCTGCGCCATAACAGAGGCCACGACGATGTAATTGGCAGTCGTCGGTAATCCCATCCCCAGAATAATGCTCATGATTGCCGTTAAGATGAGCATGAGCAAAACGTTGCCCCCTGCGATCACGTCGATGACCTCGGTCATCACCAGGCCGAGACCAGTGAGGGAAACCACACCGACGATGATTCCTGCTGCACCCATGGCGATAGCAATACCGACCATGTTCCGAGCTCCACCGACAAGACCATCTATCAAGTCGCGAAAACCTCCTCGAAAACCGTCGCCAAACTTTCCACGGCCACGAAAAAACGAGGTGATGGGACGCTGCGTGAGAATCAGAATAACCATTGCCACGATCGCCCAGGAGGCGGAAAGCCCCGGAGACAGACGCTCGACCATCAGAGACCAGACGAGGACACCAACGGGGAGCAGGTAGTAGAGGCCGGCCATGAGTACAGGAAAGGTGTCGGGTATGGTTGTGAGCGGGGCATCGGGGTCGTCTATTTCGAGCTCTGGATACCTGGAGGCCATCCAGAGCAACCCAACGTAGGTGCCGATCAGGGCCACACCCGCCACATAAAGTGTGTAATCACCGAAAATCAACTTCAGCCCTACAACGCCGTAGTAGACCAGGCCACTCATGATGATGATTCCACCGACGGCTAGCACGATGCTTAACAACCGTCGCACCAGCGTCGATTCGCGGATTTTCACGAGCACGGGAAGATCTGCCTT